>NZ_JBFUHV010000009.1:0-141641 GCF_056402215.1 Rhodococcus sp. P4_B6
ACTGTGTCCCGCCCCTGAATTCAGGGGCGGGACACAGTGCTACTGCGGTGCTACTGCGGCGACACGAAGTCGCCGATGGGGACGAACTTGCCGTCCTCGACCTGGACCCGGACCACGCTGCGGGTGCCGACATGCTCGTCGGCGCTGAACGTGAGCGGAGGCATGACGCCTGTGTCGAGGGTGCCGCTCGCGACTATCGCGTCGGTGATGGACTCGGACGTGATCTCGCCGTCGATGGTCGCGAGAACCTGGGCGAACGCTTTGGCCGAACCGTAGGTTGCCAGCGAGTAGAAATCGGGCTTCTCGCCGGGCTTGTACTTCGCCAGTGCCTGACGGTATTCCTCGACCTCCGGGGTGTCGGCGGTGGGAGGCAGCGTGAGTGACACGGCGCGGAATCCGTCCGCATTCTTACCTGCCAGGTCGAGCAGGCTGTTGCCGACCGTAGGGGAGTAGCCGTAGCTGGGAATCTTCACACCCTGCAGCGCCATCTCGTTGAGGTAGGCGGCGGCCTCCTGGATCGGCAGAATCGTGAGGACCGCGTCGGGTGCGGCCGCACGGATCTGGGACACGAACGGGCTGTAGTCCGTGGTACCGAGCTTGACCTCCACCGTCGAAACCTCCGCACCGGCCTTCTCGAGCTCGGTCGTGGCGACTGCGCCCACATTCACGAACGCGGCCGGATCGTTGCGGATGATCGTGACCTTCTTGGCACCCTCGTCGAGTGCCCACTGCGCGGCAGCGCGCGCCTGGTTCTCGTAGAGCGTCTGGCTGCCGAACAACCCGTCCCGCGGCGGGTCGTACCAGGCGGCGGAGCCGCCGTAGGTCCCGAACACGGGGATCTTGTTCTGTTCGAGGACGAACGGAAACGTTGCTTCCGTGGTGGCCGTGCCGTTGGCGCCGACAATCGCGACAACCCGGTCGCGAGAGACCAACTGTCGCGCCACCTGAATCGTCTGCTGCGGATCGAAGGCATTGTCGACCGGCGTCCACTCGACGGGGCGTCCGTGGATCCCCCCTGCCGCATTGAGCTGATCGAAGAACGCTTGGGTGCCCGCCTCCTGCGGAAGACCGCCCGACGCCTGTGGCCCCGAGAGGGGAAGCCACGCACCGAGTTTGATCGGGCCACCCGCATCGCCGTCGCCGGCATGCGTTCCGCAGGCGGTCAAGGTTGTGGCGAGAACCACGCCGACCGTGAGAAGAATTTTCCGCACATCCACTCCTTGAATCGAGTTCAGTTCAATGGATGTTATAGGGGAACTCGTGTGTCGGCAATCACATTCGTGCACGACGCGGAGCCGCGCGGCTCGGCAATCTCCCGAACTATTGAACTGACTTCAGTTAAAGAGTTAGTGTGTCGGTGGTAACACAACGGCTCGGTCACATGCGATGAGGAGCATTGGATGGCAGAAATCGAAACCGACGTACTTGTGATCGGCGCCGGGATGGCCGGGTTGACTGCGGCCGCGCGGGCGGCGACCAGCGGAAAATCGGTTGTCGTCGTCGAGAAGTCCGCGGCGATCGGCGGGTCCGCGCAGTTCGCCGGATACGCATGGACCGCGCCTTCGCACGAGGTCATGGACGAGGTCAACCCGGACGGTGATCCGGAATTGCGGCGAGCGCTGGTCGACGGGTTCTCCGACGGAATCGACTGGATCCGGTCCCTCGGCGTCGACTGCGCGGACGCGGTCACCGTACTCCGCTACGGCACCGGGCATCAGTTCGACACCAACCGGTACATCGACGAGTGTCGTCGCCGAATCCGAAGTCACGGCGGTGAGGTGCACACAGGGGCAGAGACTCTCGCGCTGCTCCCGCTGGACGGTGGAGTCGCCGGTGCGCGTGTCCAGCTCGCGGACGGCACCGAATGTGAAATACATTCCCCGGCGACGATTCTTGCGACGGGCGGATTCCAGGCGAATCCCGAGTTGGCCTCCGCGCACATCCACCCCGCGGCGAGCGAGATGCAACTGCGTTCCAATCCCACCAGTGCGGGAGACGGACTTCGCCTGGCCGAGGCCGTCGGCGCGGCGACCGGGACGGATCGGTCCGGCTTCTACGGCCACCTCGTACCGACGGGCGTGCGCTTCCGCGACCCGTCCGATTTCGTCGCACTCTCGCTCTACTACAGCGAGCACGCGCTGTTGTTCAACCTCGACAACCGCCGTTTCACGGATGAGACCGTCGGGGACCATCTGACCACGATGGACCTGCTGGAGCAGCCCGAGTCGCGAGGGTTGCTCGTTGCCGATGCGCGGGTCTACCGCGACTGGATCACCGGCAGCTACGTGGAAGGCGCCGCGTCTCTCGACAAGTTCGACCTCGCGCAGCGCCGGGGTGGGCGGTGTGGAATCGCCGAGAACCTGGACGAGTTCGCCTACCTTCCCGAGGAGTGGGGCTACGACGGCGCTGCGATCGCACATCAGATCCGCTCTCTCAACGCGGCGGGTGCGGACGGGCAGCCTCCGCGGAGGTTCGACTCGTCCCCGCTCGACGAGGGTCCGTACTACCTCGTCGAGGCATGCCCGGCTCTGACGTTCCCGTTCCACGGCATCCGCATCGACGAGCACGGCCGTGTCCTCGATTCGGCGGGCGGCACGATCAGTGGACTGTTTGCCGCCGGATCGGACACCGGCGGACTCTACAACCGCGCATACACCGGAGGTATCGCACCTGCTCTGGTGTTCGGCTTGGCCGCCGCGGATCGAGCAGCTTGCTGACGCCCGTGAGTAATTGTCAACCGCCGGCGGTTAACAAGTACTCACGGGTGGCGGAGCCGCAGCCTGGCGCGGCCCGTAGGCTGACACCCGTGCGCGTACTCGTTATCGGCTCCGGAGCCCGTGAACATGCCCTCCTTCTCGCCCTTGCTCGCGATCCGGGTGTCAGTGCCCTGATGTGCGCGCCCGGCAATGCCGGGATCGGCAAGATCGCCGAGCAGCACTCGGTCGACATCGCGTCCGGGGAGGCGGTGTCGGCCCTCGCGAAGAAGCTGGACGCCGACCTCGTCGTGGTGGGCCCCGAGGTCCCGCTGGTGCTCGGTGTCGCGGACGCCGTCCGCGCGGCAGGCATCGCCTGCTTCGGCCCGTCGGCCGACGCCGCGCGTATCGAGGGTTCCAAGGCGTTCGCGAAGGACGTCATGGCCGCCGCCGGCGTGAAGACCGCGCACAGCGAGATCGTCGACTCGCCCGCCAAGCTGGACGAGGCACTGGACCGCTTCGGGCCCAACTGGGTGGTCAAGGACGACGGCCTCGCGGCGGGCAAGGGTGTCGTGGTCACCACCGATCGGGACGCCGCCCGCGACCACGCGGCCGAACTGCTCGAGAACGGCCACCCCGTCCTCCTCGAATCCTTCCTCGACGGTCCCGAGGTGTCGCTGTTCTGCGTCGTCGACGGTGAGACCGTCGTGCCGCTGCTGCCGGCCCAGGACCACAAGCGGGTCGGCGACGGCGACACCGGACCCAACACCGGCGGCATGGGCGCCTACACGCCGCTCCCGTGGCTGCCGGAGCAGACCGTGACCCAGATCGTCGACGACGTCGTGAAGCCGGTGGCCGCCGAGCTCGTCGCCCGCGGCAGCGCCTTCAGCGGTCTGCTGTACGCCGGGCTGGCGATCGGCAAGGACGGCCCGGCCGTCGTCGAGTTCAACTGCCGTTTCGGTGACCCCGAGACCCAGGCGGTTCTCGCGCTGCTGAAGAGCCCGCTCGGGGAGCTGCTGAACGCGGCGGCCACCGGAACGCTCGACCGGGTCGCGCCGCTCGAATGGCAGGACGGCTCGGCGGTGACTGTCGTGGTCGCGGCCGAGCACTACCCGGCGACCCCGCGTACCGGCGACGTGATCACCGGCGCCGACGGTGACGGCGTCCTGCACGCAGGCACGAAGCTCGTCGACGACCAGGTGGTCTCCGCAGGCGGACGCGTGCTCAGCGTGGTCGGCGTCGGAGCCGACCTCGACGCGGCGCGCGCCGACGCGTACTCCAAGATCTCCGCGATCAAGCTGCCGGGAAGCCACTTCCGGAAGGACATCGGGCTGGCCGCGGTCGAGGGCCGCATCGCCATTCCCTGAGGTCGAAGCACTGTAGAAGCAGGCGTGCACCCCCGGAGTATCCGGGGGGTGACCATGCCTGCGTCGGCGGACGCGAGCCACGCGACGAGGGAAGCGACCTCCGACGGTTCCACCAGTCGCTTGATCGCACTCTCGGTGAGCATCACCTTCTCGATCACCTCGGACTCGCTGATGCCGTGCACCTGCGCCTGATCCGCGATCTGCTTCTGCACCAACGGCGTCAGGACGTATCCGGGGTTGACGCAGTTGCTGGTGACGCCGTGCGGACCGCCCTCGAGGGCCGTCACCTTCGACAGTCCCTCGAGCCCGTGCTTGGCGGTGACGTACGCGGCCTTGAACGCCGACGCGCGGAGTCCGTGCACCGACGAGACGTTGACGATGCGCCCGAAACCCGTCGCATACATGTGCGGCAGGGCGGCACGGATCAGCAGGAACGGCGCCTCGACCATCAGAGTCTGGATGCGCCGGAAGTCCTCGGGGCGGAATTCCTCGATGGGACTGATGGTTTGGATCCCGGCGTTGTTGACGAGGATGTCCGTCTCGAGCCGCAACTCGGTGAGCGGATCGGTGTCGAGGAGGTCGACGTGCCACGCCGTTCCGTCGATGTCGTCGGCGAGGCTCTTGGCGGCCACGTCGTCGACATCGGCGACGGTGACGTGGGCTCCGCGCGCGGCGAGCGCCCGGGCGCAGGCCGCGCCGATGCCGCTGGCGCCGCCGGTGACGAGCGCGGTGCGCCCGCTCAGGTTCTGCTCGGTCATGCCGGGACCTCGTTCTTCGCGCCTGCGGCCTTCTCGTCGGCGAGGATCTGCGCGTCCGCCGCGTCGATCGACTCGAGCGAGATGCCCTTGGTCTCCCGGGCGACGACGACGGCGACGGCGGTGATCAGGCAGGCGATCGCCAGGTAGATCGCGATCGGAACGGCCGAGTCGTACTTGCTGAGCAGGCTGGCCGCGATGATCGGCGCCAGCGAACCCGCCACGATCGACGTCACCTGGTAGCCGAGGGAGACACCCGAGTACCGCATGCGGGTCGGGAACATCTCGGCCATGATCGCCGGCTGACCGGCGTACATGAACGCGTGGAACACCAGTCCGATGATGATCGCCGCAAGGATGACGGCGTTGTGCCCGCTGTTCATCATCGGGAAGGCGAAGAAGCCCCACGTGCCCGCGGTCAGCGCACCGATCATGTAGACGGGACGACGGCCGATGATGTCGGAGAGCCGCCCGACGAGCGGGATCGCCGCGAAGTGCACGGCATGGGCGATCAGCATCCACCAGAGGATCTGCGCGGTGTCCGTGTGGACGACCACCTTGAGGTACGTGATCGAGAACGTGACCACCAGGTAGTACATGACGTTCTCACCGAAGCGCAGGCCCATCGCCGTCAGCACGCCGCGGGGGTAACGCTTGAGCACCTCGAAGACGCTGAACGACGTCTCCTTGATGTGCTCCGCTTCCTTCTGCGCCTGGATGAAGATCGGCGCGTCCGTCACCTTCGTGCGGATGTAGTAGCCGACGAGGACGATGACGGCGGACAACCAGAACGCCACACGCCAGCCCCAGCTGAGGAAGGACTCGTCGGACAGCGTCGTCGTGAGGATCAGCAGGACCACGGTCGCGACGAGGTTGCCCGCGGGCACACCGGCCTGCGGCCACGACGCCCAGAAGCCGCGGGATTTGCTGGGGCTGTGCTCGGCCACCAGCAGCACCGCGCCGCCCCACTCGCCGCCGACGGCGAATCCCTGGATGAAGCGGAGCGTGACGAGCAGGGCGGGGGCCCAGTACCCGATCTGGCCGTAGGTGGGCAGGCAGCCCATCAGGAACGTGGCCGTGCCGACGAGCAGGAGGCTGAACTGCAGTAACTGCTTGCGGCCGAACTTGTCGCCGAAGTGACCGAAGACGATGCCGCCGAGCGGCCGGGCGACGAAGCCCACGGCGTAGGTCACGAACGCCGCGATGATCGCGTCGAGTTCGTTGCCCCCGGCCGCGAAGAAGACCTTGCTGAACACGAGCGTCGCCGCGGTCCCGTAGAGGAAGAACTCGTACCACTCGACGACGGTGCCGGCCATGGATGCGCCGACCACCTTCTTCAGCCCGGACGGCGGGGCTTCCTTCACGTGCGCTGTATCGTCGACGCTCATCTGTCGCTCCTCTTCACACTCCGCACCCTGTTGTGACTGGGGGCACAGTTCATTGGTCCTGCCGAGTATTGATGCATATTTGTGCGCACACAATGACGCAACCTGCAACCCGCATGTGCAAATATGCAGAAGTGACGCCCGGAACAGCCATGCCCAGCCCCGACGACCTCCTCGTTCTGCTGGCAGTGGGGCGAACCGGCCGCTTCAATACGGCCGCCGACGACCTGGGTGTCAACCACACGACCATCTCGCGCCGGATCGCGAGTCTGGAGAAAAGCCTCGGCGGCCGGGTGCTCGTGAAGGCCGCGGGCGGATGGGAACTCACCGACCTCGGGCGGCAGGCGCTGACCGCGGCCGAACGCGTGGAGGCCGCCGTCCACGGACTCGTCGCCGAACCCGGCGGCGCCGACCACCTGAAGGGAGTGGTCCGGGTGTCGGCGACCGACGGGTTCAGCGCCTACATCGCGGCGCCCGCAGGCGCGCTGATCCGCAGCAGGCACCCCGACGTGTCCGTGGAGATCGTCGCGATCACCCGCCGGGCCTCGCAGCATCGCTCGGGACTCGACATCGAGATCGTCGTGGGCAAACCGCAGGTGCACCGGGCGGAGGCGCTGTGGCTGGCCGACTACACCCTCGGCCTGTACGGGGCGCGGTCGTATCTGTCCGAACACGGCACCCCGACCCGAGTGAATGATCTGGCCGATCATTCACTCGTCTACTTCATCGACTCGATGCTGCAGGTCGACGAACTCGACCTGGCGCGCCGCCTCACCGTCTCGATGCGCGAATCGGTGACGTCCACCAACGTGTTCGTGCACGTCGAGGCCACCCGGGCGTCGGCTGGCATCGGGCTGCTGCCGTGCTTCATGGCCGACCGCCACGACGACCTCGTGCGGGTGCTGCCCGGGCAGGTCGAGGCCACGCTGGCGTACTGGCTCGTGGCGCGGCCCGAGTCGCTGCGACGACCGGAGGTCGCGGCGGTGGTGGGGGCGATCCGGGAGACGGTGGAATCGCAGCGGGACGCGTTGGCGGGGGAGTGAGCGCGTCACGCTAGCGTCATGGGGTGCGTCCCGAATCCCAGCGGTCCAACATCCAGACCTTCCACGTGATGGACGTGTGGAAGGCCGCCACCGAACGTCAGCGCACCCACGGCGACGTGCTGACCCTCGCGGCCGGGCAGCCGTCCACGCCCGCGCCGCAGCCGGTGCTCCGCGCGACGCGGGAAGTGCTCGACGGGCACCTGCTCGGCTACACCGAGACGTTCGGGATCCTGCCGCTGCGGGAGGCGATCGCCGGATATCACGCCGGCAAGTCCGGGATCGACGTCGACGCCGAGGACGTCGTCGTGACCACCGGTTCCTCCGGCGCATTCACGCTGCTGTTCCTCGCCGCCTTCGACGTCGGCGACACCGTCGTGGTGGCCCGCCCCGGCTACCCGGCCTACCGGAACACGCTCGCCGCGCTCGGCTGCAACGTCATCGAGATCGACTGCGGAGCCGACACCCGGTTCCAGCCGACGGTCGCGATGCTCGACGCCCTGCCCGAGCCGCCCGCCGGACTGATCGTCGCGAGCCCCGCCAACCCCACCGGCACCGTCATCGACCCCGGCGAACTGGCCGCCCTCGCCCGCTGGTGCGACGCCCACGGGACGCTGCTGATCTCCGACGAGATCTATCACGGCATCGGATACGGCGATCAGGCGATGACCAGCTCGTGGGAGACGTCCCGCGAATCCGTCGTCGTCGGCTCGGTGTCCAAGTACTTCTCGATGACGGGCTGGCGGCTGGGCTGGATGCTGGTCCCCGAGGGGCTGCGCCGGCCGTTGCAGCGGCTGGCGTCGAACATGACGGTGTGCCCGCCCGCCATCTCCCAGTACGCGGCGATCGCGGCGTTCACCGAGGAATCGAGGGCCGAACTCGACGGCCACGTCCAGCGCTACGCCGTCAACCGGGAGTTGCTGCTCACCGGACTTCCCGAGCTGGGCATCACCGACCTGGCACCCGCCGACGGGGCGTTCTACGTCTACGCCGACATCGGGCACCTGCTCGGCGGATCCCACGGCGCGACGTCGACGGAATGGTGCTCGCGGCTGCTGCAGGACACCGGTCTTGCGCTGGCCCCCGGCATCGATTTCGACACCGTCCACGGAGACAAGACCGTCCGGCTGTCGTTCGCCGGGTCCACGGCCGAGGTCCGGGAATCCCTGGTGCGACTGGGCCGCTGGCTGTAGCCGCGGTTCACTCTTGCGGCGATGCCGCAGCAGTTGTTCGATGGACTTGGGCGCACCGCGTGTTCGGGCGCGCCAGGCAAGGAGAACGACGATGCTGTACGTCGCGTTGCTCGCATTCGTGTTGTGGGTCCTGTGCTTCGCCGACGCCGTCACCACCGACGACGACCAGTTCCGGAACCTCTCGAAGGAGGGGTGGCTGGTGATCGTGCTGCTGCTTCCGCTCGTCGGCTCGGTGCTGTGGCTCGTGGCCGGGCGGCCGCAGAAGATTCCGCGCGATCGGCTGCCCGCCGATCCGGAGGAAGCCGAGTTCGTGCGGCGGTGCCGGGAACGCGCGGAGGAACAGCGCCGGCAAGGTTTCCACGGGCGCGACCAGGAATAGAAGGCCTACACTGTGGCTAGGATTACAGTGTTACAAACCAGGCGCGAGGCGACGACATGAGCGACATCAGTCATCCACAGCCACCCCTTCCTGGCGGAGTCCGCATCGGGACCGTGGAGCGGGAGCAAGCAGCGGCGGCACTCGCCGAACATTTCGCAGCCGGACGGCTCGAGACCGACGAGTTCGACGCCCGGGTGCGGGCGGCGTACCTCGCCAAGACCGCCGGCGACCTCGTGCCGCTGTTCGCGGATCTTCCGGACAAGCAGCGCTTCACGCCCGAACCCGAACGGGTGCGCGTGCGACGCGACCCCGGGCGGGAGGCGGCGGCGCTGCGGGTACTCGTGTTCGTGGTGGCCATCCTCGCCGCGATCCTGTGGGTCGCGTTGGTCCGCGTCCCCCCGCTCGTCTTCCTGCCCATCGTGTGGCTCGTGCTCGCCCGGCGCAGCTTCGGGCGGGGGTCGTGTCGGGCGTGGTGAGGGTCTGACTCGGGCCGAGAACTGGCGAAAACTACCGCGAGGTCGGTTGTGGCTCCCGTACTCTGACAGGCAGGTTTGACGCCGTCGAGCGATCGAGGAGCCACGATGACCAGCAGAATTGTGCGCTGTGCGAGCCTGATCCCGGTAGTCGCGGCCTCCGCGCTGCTGCTGGGCGGATGCGGTTCTGACAGCGGTGACACCCCGTCGACCTCCGCCAGTGCCACGGCGTCGGCCTCCGCTGCGATGACGTCGCCGACCGCCACGAGCGCGGCAGGGGCCGCGGCGGTCACCAAGGAACAGGCGGAGCAGACCGCTGTCGCGACGGTCCCGGGCGGCACGGTCGTGAACTCGGAGCAGCAGCAGCGGGACGGTAAGCCGGTGTGGCACGTCCACATCCGCGACACACGGGGCTACGACTACGACGTGAACGTCGACGCGGCGACCGGCACCGTGGTGTCCGACAGCCAGGACGGGCAGACCACCACGGCGGCCGCACCCGCACCGCCCGCCGGCGCGGTGACCCAGCAGCAGGCGGAGCAGATCGCCCTGGCAACGGTCCCGGGCGGCACGGTCGCGAATTCGGAGCAGCAGCAGCGGGACGGTAAGCCGGTGTGGCACATTCACATCCGCGACGCCAAGGGCTGGGACTACGACGTCAACGTCGACGAGGCGACCGGGGCCGTCCTCCCCGACAACTGACCGCAGTGGGTAGAACGACTCAGATGACCGTCTCGGGAAGATGGGTAAGTTACCCGATGCCCGGACGGTGACGTCGCCCTAGCGTCGTGGTCATGGTCACCACGTCAGTTCGCGTGTCACGCCCCGACTTCCAGCGGTGGGCGGCCCGCGCGGGCGTCGCGGGTCCGGTGTTGTTCACCGCGGGATTTTTCGTCCAGGAGGCATTTCGCCAAGGCGACTACAGCCGGATCGCCGACCCGATCAGTGCTCTCGAGGCGGACCCACGCGGATGGATCCAACAGCTGAATTTCGTGGCCTTCGCCGTGCTGCTGACGATCTTCGCGATCGGACTCCATCGCGGCATCGCGAAAACGCGGTACGGCTGGGCAGGGCCCGCTCTGCTCGGCGTGGCGGCGGTGGGGCTGATACTCGCCGCAGTGTTTCCGTTGCGCGAAGATCCGGCAGGGGAGCCCTACGACCCGGGCCACCACGTGATCGCGGGGGTCACGTTCTTCTCGTGCAGCGCCCTCGCCCTGGTGGTGCTGTCGCGCCGGTTCGCCGCCGATCCGCGGTGGCGCGGCCTGGCGCGGTACGTCGGGGTCGCCGGAATTCTCGGTCTGGGCTGTTTCGTGTTGCTCGGCCGGTTCGCGATGCCGGGCGGCGCACCGTTGCACGAGGTCGCCGGGCTCCTCCAGCGCATGACAGTTCTCGCCGTCACGTTCCCGGCGCTGGTGGCGATCGCGCTGCGGCTCCGTCGCCTCGCCTGCCGGCCTCCGGCTCTCACCCGGTCGTGAACACCGGCATCTGCACTCGCGTGAGGCAACTCGTGTCGTAGCCGCCGGTCGGCTGCTCGAGGAAGCCGATCGTGACGGCCGGGGCGCAGTCCGAGGACTGCAGCACGTCGTGGCCGAGTCCGGGAAACTCGAGCACCTCGGACCGCGACAGGGTGGCGGCAGCGGTGCGCGCCTGCGACGGCGGAGTAACGGCGTCGAGCGATCCGGTGAGGAGCAGGGTCGGCACGTTGCTTCCCGTCGGCTCGTGCACGCGGACGTCGGACGCGGGCACGTCCCAGACGTCGCAGTCGTCGAAGATCCGGGCGGCCTGCGGCACCAGCGACAGCACCGCGTCCGGGAAGTCCGGGAGCACCTGCTTCGCGGTGGCGGCAACCTGCCCACGGTCGGTGAACGCCGTCTGCTCACCGCAGAACACCCCGAACGTCAGTCCGTAGCCGATGAGGCCGGGCGGCGTCACCGTGCCGAGCAGTGCGGTCGCGGCCGGGACGCCGTCGCCGGTGGCGGTCGCGTGGACGAGCGCGGGGAGTCCGGCGTAGTTGCCCGGCGCGAGGCTCTGCTGGATGACCAGATTCGCGAACGTGTACCCGTCGAGCACGACGCGTCTGCCGGACAGGTCGACGGTCAGCGGAGCGACGGCCAGGCGGTTCACGGTCGCGGTGAATTCGTCCTCGAGGCCCGGGTAGGCCTCGGCGCACGCCGGCTGCGCCGCGCACGCGTCGAACAGTGCTCGGTAGCCCGCGGCGGCGCCCGGCCAGAAGCCCTCGATGATGTTGTTCTGCGTCGGCACGACCGAGTCCAGCACCACGCTGCGGATGCCGTCCGGGTGGTCGCGGAGCACGGTGAGTGCGAGGTCGGTGCCGTACGAGACGCCGTAGACGTTCCACTCGTCGAGGCCGAGCGCCACCCGCAGATCCGCGACGTCGGCGGCGTTCTCCGCGGTGTCGTAGGCGCCGAGGTCGTAACCGCCCCCGGTGACCCGGTCGCGGCAGGTCCGAGTGGCCTCGACGTCGAGGGGTGCGGTCGCCGGATCGAGCGGGCTCAGAGCCGTCTGCGCCGCCTGGAACTCGTCGATCTCGGGGCATGCCAGGAAGGGGTCGGAATGCATGGTGCCGCGCTGGCCGAGGAACAGGACGTCGCGATCCCGGTTCAGCCCGAGCGGCGCGACCTGGGCGGCACTCGCCGGCGCGGGCCCGCCCGGACCTCCCGTGAGATAGACGAGAGGGTCGGGTCGCGGGGTCGCGGACGTGGCACCGAGCCGCGTCACGGCCAGTTCGATGCGTCGTCCGTCCGGACGGGAGCGGTCCTCCGGAACGGTCAACGTGCCRCAGCTGAACTCGGCGCCGAGGTCCAGTTGCGGCAGTCCGGGGACGTTCGGCGACGGGCATGCGGCGGCGGTGAAGACGGCCGCCGGATCGGGTGCCGGATCGCCGGCGGACCCGCACGCCGACGCCAGGACCATCGGCGCCGTCGCCGCGCATCCCAGGGCCAGCATCCGCACCGACACCCGCATCGTTCCGACGCTACGCCGGTGCGCGGCACCACCCACATACTTCGCGGTCTGTCGCCCAATCTGCCCTGGTGCGGCATCCGCGGCTGGCAGGATGAATTGGTGTCATCCGCGGCAACTCCGAAGGGCGAACGGCGCCGACAGGCGCTGGTCGAGGCTGCCGCCGATCTGCTCCTCGAGGGTGGATTCGACGCGGTCCGGCACCGCTCGGTGGCCACCCGCGCCGACCTTCCGCTCGCGTCGACCACCTACTACTTCGAGTCGCTGGACGACCTGATCGCGAAGGCAGTCGAATGCAACGGCAACCGCGACCTCGCGGTCATGCGCGGCCGCGTCGAGGACGTGACGCACCGGCGCCGCGGCCGCGAGTCCACCGTCGACCTCCTCCTCGACCTGCTCGTCGGACCGGCCCTGATCAGTGAGGACTGCCGCGAGAGGCTGATCTCCCGGTACGAGCGGTTCACGGCCTGCGCGCGCCGCCCCGAACTGCGCGAAGTCCAGTTGCGGTTGCGCGCGCAACTGGACGACGTCCTGACCGAGGCGCTGCGGCGCTCCGACCGCGACGTCCGGCAGGAGCAACTCCGGCGGCTCGTCGCCGTCGTCGACGGAGCCGTGGTCACCGCGCTCGGCGAGCACGACCCCGACCTGCGGGCCCTCGCCCGGGCGATGCTGCTCGACGTCGTCGACGTCGTCGCGCCCGCCCTCGACCGGCCGGACCACGTCGAGCTGTAGCGCCGCCGTAAACTGAGGACTCGTGAGCCGCATCCCGAACGTCCTTGCCAACCGTTACGCCAGCCCCGAACTCGTCGAGTTGTGGTCGCCCGAGCACAAGATCGTCCTCGAGCGTCAGCTGTGGCTCGCCGTGCTGCGGGCTCAGGCGGAACTCGGGATCGACGTGCCGGCCGAGGCGCTCGCCGACTACGAACGCGTGCTCGAGCAGGTGGACCTCGACTCCATCGCCGACCGCGAGCGCGTCACCCGCCACGACGTGAAGGCCCGCATCGAGGAGTTCAACGCCCTCGCCGGCCACGAGCAGGTCCACAAGGGGCTGACCAGCCGCGACCTCACCGAGAACGTCGAGCAGTTGCAGATCCTGCGGTCGCTCGAGCACGTCCACGCACACGGTGTCGCGGTCGCGGCCCGGCTGGCCGAGCGGGCCGCCGAGTACAGCAGCCTCGTCATGGCAGGCCGCTCGCACAACGTCGCGGCGCAGGCCACCACCCTGGGCAAGCGGTTCGCGTCCGCCGCCGACGAACTGCTCGTCGCGCTCACCCGGCTGCGTGAGCTGATCGACCGCTACCCGCTGCGCGGCATCAAGGGCCCCATGGGCACCGCGCAGGACATGCTCGACCTCCTCGACGGTGACTCGTCCAAGCTGGAGGCGCTGGAGCAGAAGGTCGCCGAGCATCTCGGCTTCTCCCACGTGTTCACGAGCGTCGGCCAGGTGTACCCGCGGTCGCTGGACCACGACGTGCTGTCCGCGCTGGTGCAGGTGGCGGCGGGGCCGTCGTCGTTCGCGCACACCATCCGCCTGATGGCGGGCCACGAACTGGTCACCGAGGGCTTCCAGCCCGGGCAGGTCGGGTCGTCGGCGATGCCGCACAAGATGAACACCCGCTCCTGCGAGCGCGTCAACGGACTGCAGGTCGTGCTCCGCGGATACGCGTCGATGGCCGCCGAACTGGCGGGCGCGCAGTGGAACGAGGGTGACGTGTTCTGCTCGGTGGTGCGCCGCGTCGCGCTGCCGGACGCGTTCTTCGCGATCGACGGACTCATCGAGACGTTCCTGACGGTGCTCGCCGAATTCGGCGCCTACCCCGCCGTCATCGAGAAGGAACTCACCCGGTACCTGCCGTTCCTCGCCACCACCAAGGTCCTGATGGCGCTGGTGCGGGCCGGAGTGGGCCGGGAGACCGCGCACGAGGTCATCAAGGAACACGCCGTCGCCGTCGCGCTGGCGATGCGTGAGCAGGGCAAGGAGCCCGACCTCCTCGACCGGCTCGCCGCCGACGACCGCCTGCCCCTCGACCGGGCCGCCCTCGACCAGGCTCTCGCCGACAAGAAGGCGTTCATCGGTGCCGCAGAGGCGCAGGTCGCCACGGTCGTGGCGCAGGTGCAGAAGCTCGTCGACGCCAACCCCGAGGCGGCCGCCTACCAGCCGTCCCCGATCCTGTAGGCGGCTCCGCCGCCCGTGCGCCTTTCTGGTTGCTGGGACTACCAAAAAGGCGCACAAGCACCGGAGGTGCCTACGTGAACTGCATTTTCTGCGAGATCGTGTCCGGCCGTTCCGATGCCAGCGTCGTGTACGAGGACGAGAACGTGATGGCGTTCATGGACATCCGGCCGTGGACGTCCGGACATCTGCTGGTGGTCCCGAAGCGGCATGCGAGCGGGCTCGCCGACCTCGACCCGGGCGACGGCGCGGCGGTGTTCGCGGTGGGGCAGCGTCTCGCGACCGCGCTGCGGCACGGGCCGATGCGGGCTCAGGGCGTCAACCTGTTCCTGGCCGACGGGATCGCCGCCGGCCAGGAGGTCTTCCACGTCCACCTGCACGTCGTTCCGCGGACTGCCGGTGACGGGTTCGGGTTGCGCGGAATGCCGAAGTCGCCGAGCCGGATCGCGCTCGATCAGACGGCGGGGGTCATCCGGTCCTCCCTCTGAGGTGAGTGGCAAAGCGTGCGGGAGCACACTTTGCCACTCACGTGGGGAGGGGGCCGTTCTCGTCGAAGCGTCGCTCGGTGATGTCGTAGGTGCCGTCCGCCCGGACCCGCAGCAGGGTCGACGCCCGCGTCCCGTACTCGCCGTGGCGGATGAACCGGGACGACAGGGCGCGTTCGAGTTCGGGTGCGACGCCCGTGTCGGGCAGCGCGTCCCACGGTGCCGGGTCGCTGTCGGCGAGCACGTCGAAGTACGCCCCCGGATCTGTGTCGGGGCTGCCGTCGTCCGCGGCGAGCGCGGCGGCGAACGCCTGTTTGCCGCCCGTCACCTTCGGCCACGGGGTGTCGAGTTCGGCGTTGGACAGGCCGTGGACGCCGGGTTCGACGCGCTGGATGCGACCGTGGGGCCGGTTGGTGACCCACCACAGTTCTGCGGCGTCGCCGACGAGCAGGTTGAAGCTGCCGTACTCGGCGCCGGTCGCGGCCACCTGTTCGGCGTGGTCGGCGGGTGAGAGCAGGCCGCGGAGGTAGTCGACGGGCAGGTCTCCGCGGGACCGGGCCCCGGTCGCGGGGGCGCCGTCGCGGACGTTGGTGACGGCCGCGAACCGCAGGGCGTCGGAGATGCCCATCCACGTTCCGCCTGCGAGCAGATCGCGGCCCGCGACGAAGCCGTCCTCCCATCGGTGCAGCGGTTCGGTGGGGCGGGCGTAGAACTCGTCGCGGTTGGCCGCGACGACGAGGGGGAGATCGGGGCGGGTATGCCAGGCGAACAGAACCAGGCACATACGGACGTCTCCTCGTCACCCTCGGTTACACGGTTGCAGGCCCGAGCGTAGCCGCCCTCGTAATACCTCTGAAACAGAGCTATATTGTGGGTATGGCACAGAACGAGGCTCCCGACCACTCCGGGTTGGCGCCTGCCGAGCAACTCTTCGCCGCAATCGGATTGTTGCGCAGGCACACCCGCCGACGCGTCGGCCGGCCGTGGCCGGAGACGCCGCTGACCGGGTCGCAGGTGGAGTTGGTGCGACTGCTCCGCCGCAGGCCCGGGACCTCCGTCGCGGAGGCCGCGGCGGCACTGGGTCTCGCGGCGAACACCGTCTCCACCCTCGTGCGGCAACTCACGGACGCCGGGCTGATCGAACGGGTGCGGGACGAGTCCGACCGCCGCGTCGCCCGCCTGGCGCTCACCGGCGCGGCGCGGTCGCAGGTCGAGCGCTGGCGCGACCGCCGCAATCTCGAGGTCGCGGCCGCATTCGACGGACTGAGCGCCGAGGACAGGGCGGCCATCGAATCCGCCATTCCCGCCCTCATCCGCCTCGCCGGAGCGCTCCATCCGGATCGCGCCGAGGACAGCGATCAGGAGGTCGCCCGATGATATTTCGCAGGGAGAAGGCCGCCGCACGAGCGCGGCCGTCCCGCAACGCGCTGGAACTGTCGCATGTGACCTACCGGTTCGGCGACTACACCGCGGTGAACGACCTGAGCCTCGTGATCGAGGCGGGCGAGTGTTTCGGCCTTCTCGGCCCGAACGGCGCGGGGAAGACCACGACGATCCGGCTGCTCAACACGCTTCTTCCGCTGCAGGACGGTGACGTCGGCATCTTCGGATACGACGTGCGCTCTCAGGCGATGTCCGTTCGACGGCTGCTGGGGTACGTGCCGCAGCAGTTGTCGATCGAAGGCGCGCTCACCGCCCGGGAGAACGTGTCCTGGTTCGCCCGCCTCTACGACGTCCCGCGGTCCGAACGCCGCGGCCGGGTGAACGAGGTGCTGGAGATGGTGGATCTCGCCGACGTCGCCGATCGGGTGGCGTCGAGTTTCTCCGGCGGCATGGTCCGGCGCCTCGAACTCGCGCAGGCGCTGGTCAACCGGCCGTCGCTGCTGGTGCTCGACGAACCGACGGTCGGGCTCGATCCGGTCGCGCGGGATTCGGTGTGGACCCGCGTCACCGAGATGCAGAAGCAGTACGGGATGACGGTGCTGCTCACCACCCACTACATGGAAGAGGCCGAGGCGCTGTGTGATCGGATCGCGCTGATGCACCGGGGCGAACTGCGCGCGGTCGGTTCGCCGGCCGGACTCGTCGCCGCACTCGGGCCGGACGCGACGCTCGACGACGTCTTCCGCCACTACACCGGTGACAGTCTCACCGCCGACGAGAAGGGAGGGCTCCGGGATGTCCGTAGCGCCCGCCGCACCGCGCGTCGTCTGGGGTGAACCGCCGACCCGCGGTGTGCTCCGGCTGATCTCGCGGATCGCCACGTTCTGTCTGGTCGAGTTGCAGAAACTCCGTCACGACCGAACGGAGTTGGTGACCCGTGCGATCCAGCCGATCCTGTGGCTCGTCATCTTCGGGGAGACGTTCAGCCGCATCCGTGCGATCCCGACCGGCGACGTCCCCTATCTGGACTACCTGGCGCCGGGCATCATCGCGCAGTCGGCGCTGTTCGTCGCGATCTTCTACGGCATCCAGATCATCTGGGAACGCGACGCCGGTGTCCTCACCAAATTGCTCGTGACACCCACTCCGCGTGCGGCTCTCGTGACGGGCAAGGCGTTCGCGGCCGGTGTCCGCGCGGTGGCCCAGGCCGTGGTCGTGGTGGTCGTGGCGGCGCTGCTCGGCGTCGCGATGACGTGGAACCCGCTGCGCCTCCTGGGCGTCGTCGTGGTGGTGGTGCTGGGAGCGGCGTTCTTCTCGTGCCTGTCGGTGGCGATCGCGGGGGTGGTGCTCAAACGTGACCGGCTGATGGGGATCGGGCAGGCGATCACCATGCCGCTGTTCTTCGCGTCGAACGCGCTGTATCCGGTGGAACTCATGCCGGGATGGGTCCAGGCGATCAGCCGGGTCAACCCGCTGAGCTACGAGGTGTCCGCGCTCAGGGGGCTGCTCATCGGCCAGCCGACCAACTACTGGCTCGATTTCGGGGTGCTCGTGGCAGCCGCGGTGCTCGGGATCGCCGTCGCGTCCGCGCTGCTGGGGAGACTGTCCCGGTAGCCGGCCGGGTCACGACGTGACGAACGTCTTCTCCAGTGCCCGGCGCAGTTCCGACTTGCTGATCTTGCCGATACCGGTGACCGGGAACTCGTCGACGAACACCACCTTGTCGGGCACCTTGTAGTCGGCGAGTCCGCGGCCGCGGACGAACTTCTTGAGTTCCACGGCCTTCGGCTGCTCGCCCTGGACGACGACGAACGCGCAACTGCGTTCGCCGAGGTACTGGTCGGGCATCGACACGACCGCGACGTCGGCGACGGCGGGGTGCACGAGCAGATGGTTCTCGACCTCTTCCGCGGCCACCTTCTCGCCGCCGCGGTTGATCTGGTCCTTCGCGCGGCCCTCGACGACGAGATAGCCGTCGTCGGTGAGGCGGACGATGTCGCCGGTGCGGTAGAAGCCGTCCTCGGTGAACGCCGTCGAATTGTGTTCGGGGGCCCGGTAGTACCCGCGGATGGTGTAGGGGCCGCGGGTGAGCAGATGACCGGACGTGCCGCTCGGGACGGGTTCGCCGTGGTCGTCGACGACCCGCACCTCGTCGTCGGGGCTGATCGGCCGGCCCTGGGTGGTGACGATCGTGTCTTCCGGGTCGTCGAGCCGGGTGTAGTTGACCAGTCCCTCGGCCATCCCGAAGACCTGCTGCAGCGTGCACGCGAGTTCGGGCCGCACCCGCTTGGCGGCCTCGGCGCTGAACTTCGCGCCACCGACCTGCAGCACCTCGAGACTCGAGATGTCCCGTTCCGTGCGGGCGGCGGCGGACAGCCACGCCAACGCGAGCGGCGGCACCAGCGACGCGATCGTGACGCCCTCCCGCTCGATGAGCGCGAACGCGGTGTCGGGACTCGGATCCGGTGCGAGCACCACGCGGCCACCGGCGTGCAGCACGCCGAGGATGCCGGGGGAGCTCATCGGGAAGTTGTGCGCCGCAGGGAGAACGACCAGCAGGCGGGTGTTCTCGTCGATGCCGCAGATGCGGTCCGACTCACGCACCGAGTACAGGTAGTCGGTGTGGGTGCGCGGGATCAGCTTCGACACCCCGGTCGTTCCGCCGGAGAGCTGCAGGAATGCCACGGATTCCGGACCTGCCGCCGGCTCGTCCGAGATCGGGTCCGCCGTGCGCAGTTCGTCGAGGGAGGTGAACTCCTCCGCGTCCCCGGCCACGAAGACTGTCGGCGGGTTCTCCGCCGACGCCACCACGTCGCGGGCGAGCGTGCGATAGTCGAAACCGGCGTGCGTGTCGGTGACGACGTAGGCCGCGGCGTCGGCGAAACTGCAGAAGTAGGAGATCTCCTGGGAGCGGTGCGCGGGCAACGCGAACACCGGCAGGGCGCCGAGCCGGAAGACCGCGAAGATCACCTCGACGTACTCGACGATGTTCGGCAGTTGCACCACCACCCGATCGCCGGGCTGCACCCCCGACGACTGCAGCCCGGCGGCGAGCCGGTCGGCGCGGTCGGACAGTTCCCGGTAGGTGAGGGCGCGGTCGGTCCCGGACGCGTCCGGTCCGGTCACGGCGATCGCGTCCCCGAATCGCTCGGCGCGGGCGCCCAGGAACTGCTGGAACGTCTCGTCCGTCCAGTACCCGGCGGCACGGTACCGTGCGACGAGTTCGGCGGGATAGCCGGTGGTGGTCTCCAGGGGAGCGCGAACGCTCGTGGTCATCGAAAGTCCTTTCACGGGCACGGCTGTTCGGGGCGGTCAGGCTTGGAGGGTAGCGCCGCCGTCGACGTAGAGCGCCTGCATGGTGATATGCCGCGCGCGATCCGACAGGAGGAACTCGACGGAGTCGGCGATGTCGGCGGCGTCGGCGATGCGACCCAGCGGGATGCCGACCTTGAACGAGCCCAGGTCGCCGTCGATCGCGCCGCGCGCCCCGGTGTCGTCGTCGGGGTCCGACCACAGTGACCGCTGCATCGCGGTGTCCGTCGAGCCGGGGGCGACGATGTTGGCGCGGATCCCGTATTCGGCCAGCTCGAGGCCGAGTACCCGGACGATCATCGCGACGGCGGCCTTGGACGCGCCGTACGCGCCCATCCCGGTGCGGGGGACGCCCGCGGCGTTGGAGCCGACCACGACGATGGAACCGGCTGAGCGGTCCCGCATTCCGGTGCCGACGGCCCGCAACACGTTGACGAGGCCGGTGACGTTGACGTCGAACACGCGCTGCCAGCTCGCGGGATCGGCGTCGAGCACCGACCCGGTTTCGAGTACCCCGGCCACGTGCGCGAGGGCGGTGACGGGACCGTGCTCGTCCTCGATCCGGCGAACCGTGTCCGTGACCCCGGCGGTGTCGCGGATGTCGGTGACGGCGGTGCCGAGCGGAGGGGCGTCGAGCAGTGCGGCGGTGGCGGCGAGGCCGTCGGCGTCCCGATCGAGCAGTACCAGGCGGTGACCGGACCGCGACAGGGTGACGGCGGTGGCCCGCCCGATGCCCTGCGCCGCCCCGACGACCAGTGTCGTGCCGCTCATCGGGGAAGTCCCAGTGCCGCGAGGACGGTGCCCAGTTTGGTTGTGGTCTCGGCGAGTTCGTCGTCCGGTTCGGACGCGGCGACGATGCCCCCGCCCGCGTACGCCGTGACGGTGGTGCCGTCGGCGTCGATCTGCGCGCACCGGATGGTGACCATCCATTCGCCGTCACCGTCGGCGTCGGCCCAGCCCACGGCGCCGGCGTAGAAGCCGCGGTCGCCCTCGAGTTCGCCGATCAGCGTACGCGCGGCGTCGGTGGGGGTGCCGCACACCGCCGGTGTCGGGTGCACGGCGACGGCCAGGTCCAGCGCGGTCACCGAGCGGTCCCGCAGCCGTCCCGCCACGGGTGTGCCGAGGTGCCACAGTTGGGGTGTGCTGGTGAGGGTGGGCCGGTCGGGGATGTCGAGTTCGGTGCAGAACGGTTCGAGGCTCGCGCGCAGCGCGTCGACGACGAGGGCGTGTTCACGCAGGTTCTTCTCCGAGGAGGCGAGGTTCTCCGCTGTCTGCCGGTCGATCTCGGGGTCGGCGTGCCGGGGAGCCGAGCCGGCGAGAGGATGGCAGGTCACGGTGTCGCCGCGGCGGCGGATGAGTACCTCCGGGCTCGAGCCGACGAGGTGCCGTCCCGACCATCCGGTGCCCGCGGAGCCCAGGTCGACGCTGAAGCCGTTGCCGCCGAGGTCGTTCGCGACGAGCCGGGCGAGCAGCGTGTGCGGGTGCAACGGTTCTTCGGCGTGCAGGACGACCGATCGGGCGAGCACCACCTTGTGCAGTGCGGCCTCGGGTTCGCGCAGCACGTGGATCGCGGCGGCGACGCGGGCGAGGTGGTCGTCCTCCGGGGGGACCGACGTTCCGGCGCGCACGTGCGGAATCGTCTGCAGGCGAGGAGCCCAGCTTCCCGGGTGATGACGCAGCGTCTGCGGCGCGACCAGCGCGGCGGGGTGGGACGGGTCGAAGGCGAGTGCCCCGGCCACCGAGGTCACGGTGCCGCTCTTCAGGGCGGCGGCGGCGTCGCGGGCGGAGTCGAAACCGGTGCGGGTGCCGTCCGCGATCACGGTGCCGTGCGGGCGGGAGAGGACGAACGGCGCGCCCGGCGGAAGGTCCGCCGAAGTCTCTGCGGACCCGGCAACGGCCGTCGACTGCATGTGCGATCACCTTTCGTAGTGGACAACTGCGGCGCGCGTCGCGATGCGTACCGTCACACCCCGACCATATACGGTTAGCCTAACCTTTGGCGGCTCACCTTCTCGGCCGGCGGTCCGAGACCGGGGCGTATTGCCCTGCAGTCCAGCGGTTTCGATCCTTCATGCGCGGGTGCGATTCGGTCCGCGACCGGATCGGAGTTCTCGACGTCAACGACTGGCCTAACATCGCATGCACACGTGGCATGGAGGGCAGGCTTCTGCAATGACCGAACGCAGGTTCTCGCTCGATCAGCGGATCGTCGCCGCCCTCCAGGTCGACGGGCGGTGCTCGTGGAGTCGGATCGCCCAGGCGCTCGGCGAACCCGAGCGGAACGTGACCCGGCACGGCATCGCGCTCCTCGAGTCCGGCCGAGTGGCCGTCACCGCCGTCGCGAACAGCGGCGGCACCGCGATCGTCCGTCTCCAGTGCTCCCCGGGAACGGTGCGGGTGGCGGCGAGCGCCCTCGCCCAGCGCAGTGACTGCATCTTCGTGTACATCCTCACCGGCACCGCCGACTGCGTGGCCGAGATCCACGTGTCGCGGGACCGCCTGCCGAAACTCGTCATGGACGAACTGCCCGCGACGATGGGCGTCGTCCGGAGCTGGACGGACCCCGTGCTGCGGTACTTCCGCACGGTCCGTGAATGGGAGGCCGGGGTGCTGACCCCCGCCGAGAAGGAATCGATCGGCGGGGTCGCGCCTCCGGCGTCGTTCCTCACCGACCTGGAACGCGGAACCCGGGATCCCATCGACCGCACCATCATCCGCGAACTCATGCAGAACGGGCGGGTGGGCACCACGGCCCTCGCCCGGACCGCGGGGGTGTCCGAGGCGACGGCGCGGCGACGCGTCCAGTCGCTGCTCACCGAGGGGGCGATCAGTCTCCGGGTGGTGGTGGATCCGGCACTGTTCGGGCTGCGGGCCGAGGCGATGCTGTTCATCAAGACCCAGCGCAACCGGATCGAACCGCTGGTGCGGGGAATGCTCGAGATGCCCTACGTGCGGTACGCCGCGGGCACGGCCGGCGAGTACCAGGTGGTCGCGAACATCGCCGCACCCGACGAGTCGGTGCTCTACGACTACATCACCACCGCCCCGTGGGTGGCGGACGCGCTGGCGCTGGAAACCAACATGGTGGTGCAGGCGGTCAAGCGCAGCGGCAGGGTGATGTGACGGATTTCGACATCAGACGGCCCCTCCGGCGCGTCTGATTGCGATCTCCGACAGGTGGGTGGCCGATTTCGCCGAACCTCCCTCAGCGGTTGAGTGCTGTGACCCGCACCACGCATGCTTCCTCTACTCCCTGGATGGAAGAAGGAACAGCATGCAACGAGAAGCCATTCTCGGGGCGATCGAGGATTCGCCGCAGCGCCGCTGGCTGCTGCTCGTCCCGGTCGCCCCGGTGCTCGCACTCGTCACCGCCGTGTGGCTGCCGTTTGTGAACACGGCCGATCTGTGGCTGGGCATGCCCCGGCTGCTCGTGTGGTGCTCGGCGTGGGTGCTCCTGCTGCTGCCCGCGCTGGCGGTGGTGGAGCTCGGCCTCGTCCGGCCGTTCGAGGACGGCCTCCGCCTCGAGGAAGCGAGCCTCCGATGACGAACTCGGCACTGTGGATCACCCTGGCAGGCATGATCGGTCTCGCCGTGATCGCCGTCGGCGGACACCGGAAACGCGCTCAGAGCCTGAGCGAGTGGACGGTCGGCAAGCGGAACTTCGGTGTGGTGACCAGCTTCTTCCTGCAGGCCGGTGAATCGTTCACCACGTTCACTTTCCTCGGCGTCGCAGGGATCGCGTTCACCGCGGGCATCGGCGCCACCTACGCCATCCCGTACATCCCGCTCGGCTACGTGGCCCTGTATTTCATCGGACCGCGGATCTGGAAGCTCAGCAAGGATCGCGGGTACATCACCCAGGCCGACTTCTTCGCCGACCGCTACCGCAGCCCGCTCCTCGGCCGGCTGGTCGCGTTGTGCGGCATCATCTTCCTGCTGCCGTACCTGCAGTTGCAGATCACCGGCCTCGGCCTCATCGTCCGCCTCGTCACGGGCAGCGCGAGTTCGGGCACGCTGAGCATGATCGTCGCGACCGTCCTCGTCGTCGGGTTCGTGCTGTGGGCGGGCATCCACGGCCTGGCGCGCACCGCCTACGTCAAGGACGTCCTGATCCT
The DNA here is from genome assembly GCF_056402215.1 of Rhodococcus sp. P4_B6. Classification (NCBI taxonomy): domain Bacteria; kingdom Bacillati; phylum Actinomycetota; class Actinomycetes; order Mycobacteriales; family Nocardiaceae; genus Rhodococcus; species Rhodococcus sp. P4_B6. The sequence continues at coordinate 23,736 of NZ_JBFUHV010000009.1, forward strand.
GCTCGCCGTCGTGGTGCTGTCCATCGTGATCCCGCTGCACTTCGCCGGTGGCATCGGCGACGTGTTCGGCCAGATCGCGCAGACCCACAGCGAGATGCTGACCGTGAACCCCGGCGACTACGACAAGGTCTGGTGGACCACCAGCCTGCTGATCTCCGCGATCGGCTGCGGCTTCCTCACCACCCCGCACCTGTGGCCGCCGCTGCTCGCCGCGAAGAACGGCCGGGTGATCCGCTCCAACAACACTTTTCTGCCGATGTACCAGGTGGTCATGATCCTCCCGATCATGCTGGGTTTCGTCGGGATCCTCGCACTGAATCCGAACACCAGCAGCAACGCCGTCCTGCTCACGCTGGCCGGGGGAGCGCTGCCGAACTGGGCGCTCGGCCTGATCGCGATCGCCGCCGCCTCCGCCGCGATGCTGCCCGCCGGCGCCATCTGCATCGGCATCTCCACCCTGGCCTCGCACAACCTGGTGAAGATCGAGAGCGAGCGCACGAAGCTCCGGTTCAACCACCTCGTCGTGATCGCCGCCGCCACCATGGCTCTGGTGCTCGGCCTGACCCGCCCCGACCTGCTGGCCAATCTGCTGCTGCTCACGTTCGGCGGTCTCAGCCAGCTCGCCCCCGGCCTGGCGCTCGCCCTGCCCGAGAAGCCGCTGCTCGCCAAGCAATCCGTGTTCGCCGGTCTGCTCGTGGGAATGCTCACCGTCATCGTGATGACCGTGTTCGACCTCAACCTCGCCAACATCGACGCGGGCATCTGCGGCCTGGTCCTCAACCTCGCGGTGATCGCCGCGGTCGAGACCGTGGTTCGCCTCGCCCGTCCCCGCCCCCCGACCCCCGCGCCGTCGGAAGACCGTCCGGCCACCGCCCCGATCCTGGAGACCTCGAAATGACGCTCGACCACTACTCGACCGCGCGTGAGATGCTCACCGCACTCCGCAGCAGGGACATCTCGGCCCGCGAGCTACTCGCCCTGCACACGGACCGGATCGCACAGGTGAATCCGACGGTCAACGCGCTCGTCAGCCTCGACCTGGACCGCGCGCACGCCACCGCCGCCGCCGCCGACGCGCAGACAGCCGCCGGCGACCCTGTGGGTCCGCTGCACGGACTTCCGTTCGCATTCAAGGACACTCACGACGTCACCGGATTCCCCACGGTCGCCGGTTCGCCCATGCTCGTCGACAACGTGCCCCAGACCAGTGAGCTGATCGCCGAACGCGTCACCGCGGCCGGCGCCGTCACGGTCGGCAAGACGAACGTTCCCGAGTTCGCCGCCGGATCGCACACGTTCAACCCCGTCTTCGGGACCACCACCAACCCGTACGACCCCACCAGGAGCGCGGGTGGCTCGAGCGGCGGCGCCGCAGCCGCACTGGGCGCGGGACTGATTCCGCTCGCCGACGGCAGCGACATGGGCGGTTCGCTGCGCAACCCGGCGTCGTTCTGCAACGTCGTCGGACTGCGCCCCACGCCCGGCCGCGTGCCGTGCTGGCCCAACAGCGCGCCCTGGGACGCACTGGTGACGCAGGGGCCGATGGCCCGCAACGTCGACGACCTGGAACTGCTGCTGTCGGTGATCTCCGGACCCGACGCGCGGATCCGCAGCTCGCTCGGTGCCGATGCGCTCGCGCCCCGGCACGGTGTCGCCGGCCTGCAGGGTCTGCGTGTCGCGGTGTCCGCGGATCTGAACGGCCTCTTCCCGGTGGACGCGCCGGTCCGCGAGATCCACGACCGTCAGTCGTCGATCTTCGCCGCCGCGGGTGCGGTCGTCGCCGAGGACGCGCCGTCGATTCCCGACGCCGAGTGGGTGTTCCGCACCCTGCGGGCGTGGCGGTTCAAGATCGACCTCGGTGACCGCGCCGACGCCACCCCCGAACTGCTGAAGCCGTCGCTGCTCGACAACATCCGGCAGGCGGACCGGCTCTCCGCAGACGACATCGCGAAAGCCATGGTGGCCCAGGCGGAGATCCAGGCTCGCGCCGTCGAATTCTTCTCCCGCCACGACGTCTTGGTGATGCCCGTGTCCCAGGTGCTGCCGTTCGACGCCGAACTCGAGTACCCGGCGGCGGTCGACGGCCGCCGCTGCGACGACTACCTCGACTGGATGACGTCGGCGCTGACCGTGACGGTGCTGGGGTGCCCCGCGATCTCCGTCCCCGCCGGGTTCAGCGCCGAGGGTCTGCCGGTCGGCGTGCAGATCGTCGCCGCCCCGGGCAACGACCTGTTCCTGCTCGACGTTGCCCGGGCCTACGAGCAGCTCGGCCCGGTCGGAGCCGTTCGCCCGCACCTGCTCGAGACGGCAGCAGCGTCCATCCCGTCGTGAAGTCGTCGTCGCCGACCCGGTGGACGTGGATGAGGTTGGTGGATCCGACGGTGTGCGGGGGAGAGCCGGCCGCTCGGGAGAGTGGCCTGGCCGCAGGTGTCGGCGACCTCGACCACGGCCGTGTCGGGAGTCAGCCGAGGATCCGGATGAGAGAGGCGGCGGAGATGACCGTGGTGACACCGCCGAGCCGGGTCGAGATCTGGGCGAAGGGCATGAGGTTCATGCGTTGGGACGCAGACAGGATCGCAACGTCGCCGGTTCCGCCGAGGCCGCTGTGGCAGACGGTCACCAGGGACGCGTCGACCGGGTACATGCCGATCGCCTTGCCCACGTAGAACCCGACGAGCACCATCGAGAGCACCACGGCGGTGCAGGTGATCACGTATCCGATGGAGACGACATCGATGACATCGGCCAGCGGGACGTAGAGCATCCCGAGACCGATCATGACGGGGTAGATGAAGTATCCGGAGATGATCTTGTAGACGCCCCGGGCGCTGTCCTCGACGCTCTGCGGGAAGACGTTGAACAGCTTGCAGATCACCGAGATGAGGATGACGAGAACCGGTGCCGGCAGGTGGACGAAATGCTCGAGCAAGGTGCCCAGGACGAACAGACTGCAGATCGTCAGCACACCCATCGCGTAGTTGGGTGATGTGCTCGATTCGCGTTCGGCGGCCTCGTCCGAGGGGGCGAGCAGGTCGTCGGTGTCGCCGGTCTTGACCAGCTGGCCTCCGCCGTCGAGGTGGGGTTTGCGGTCACCGATCCGGCGTAGGACGCCGGCGCTGATGATGGCGACGATGTTGCCGATGATCGCGGCGGGGATGAGCTGCGAGATGTAGGTGGACGATTCGCCGCCCATCGCCGAGGCGTACGCCGCCGAGAGCGGGATGACTCCCTCGCCGATTCCGCCGCCGAGGATGGGGACGACGATGAAGAACAGCGCGCGGTGGAAGTCGTAGCCGAAGAGCATCGCAACGCCGATGCCGACCGAGACGGCGACGGCGGTGCCGACGAACAGCGGCGGGAAGATCTTGACGAGGCCGCCGATCATGACCTTGCGGCTCATGCCCAGGATGCTGCCGACCACCAGTGTGCAGATGACGAAATAGAGGAAGTTGGCTTCTTTCATCAATGAGTGCACGGCGTCGAGTGTGTTGTCGTTGAAGACCCCGAAGTAGACCAGGATGGACGGGGTCATCAGGCAGACGAGTGCGCCACCGCCGATCTTGGAGATGATCGGAAGTCGATTACCCAACGGTCCGAGCAGCATTCCCAATCCGACGATCACCGCGAGACCGCCGATCATGTTCTTGGGAATGGAGTTGAACAGGCCGGCGACCATCACAACGGCGGTCAGTGCGATGGGAATGATCAGCGGCACGCCGTCGAGCTTGGCTCGGCGGAAGGGTGAAGCAATCTCTGGTCGAGTCTCGATGCTCATGGGTTTTCCCCTCGGGGGGTGTGGCGGCCTCGCAAGCCGCAGGTGGAGGGAGCGGAGGTGGTCACGCTCGATGGGTGCGCAGGGCGCGGCCGGCGGGAATGCGTCAGGAACGGACCAGTCGGAGGCTGGTGTTGGTCTCGAACTGCCGGGTGACCGCTTCACCGAGCGAGACGGTGGTGGCGGAGCCGCCCATGTCGGGTGTGAGCGTGTTACCGCCGACCGCGAGGACGTCCTCGACAGCGGTCATGACGGCGGCGGCGGCCTCGGTCTCGCCGAGGTGCTCGAGCATCATGCTTGCGCTCCAGATCTGCCCGATCGGGTTGGCGATKCCCTTGCCCGCGATGTCGGGGGCCGAYCCGTGGACCGGYTCGAACAGGCTCGGGAACTTGCGCTCGGGGTTGATGTTTCCGCTSGGGGCCACGCCGATGGTGCCGGTGCAGGCCGGGCCGAGGTCGGAGAGGATGTCMCCGAACAGGTTGCTGGCKACGACGACRTCGAACCAGTCCGGGTGCAGGACGAAGTTCGCGGTGAGGATGTCGATGTGGTACTTGTCCACCGCGACGTCCGCGAAGTTCTGGGCCATYGCTTCGACGCGCTGRTCCCAGTACGGCATCGWGATSGAGATGCCGTTGCTCTTCGTCGCSGAGGTSAGRTGYTTCTTSGGCCGGGACTGGGCGAGRTCGAAGGCGTACTTCAGGATTCGGTCCACMCCGGTKCGSGTCATSACCGTTTCCTGGATGACGGTTTCGCGGTCGGTGCCYTCGAAGATCTTGCCGCCGATGCTCGAGTATTCGCCCTCGGTGTTTTCCCGCACGACGTAGAAGTCGACGTCACCGGGTTSRCGKCCGGYSAGCGGGCTGGTGATGCCGSGGAGSAGTTTGACCGGGCGCAGGCTCACGTACTGGTCGAAGTGGCGGCGGAACTGCAGCAGGCTTCCCCACAGGCTGATGTGGTCGGGGACGACGTCCGGCCAGCCGACGGCGCCGAAGAAGATCGAGTCGAAGCGGCTGAGCTGATCGAACCAGCCGTCGGGCAGCATCGTGCCCGTCGTGGTGTAGTAGTCGGCGCTCGCGTAGTCGAACTGCTCGTAGTCGAGTTGGAAGTCGAACGCCGACGCCGCGGCGTCGAGGACCCGCAGACCCTCGGGGACGACCTCCGTGCCGATTCCGTCGCCGGGAATGACTGCTATCCGATGCGTTGCGCCCATGATGCGTGTGCTCCTTACTGGGGTGAGAAAGTCTGGCACGCGGCGTATTCCGCGGAAAGCGGAGTGACCGGACTGCGCGATGCCAACTACTGTGGGACTGATCACAGCCTATTGGGCAACAATCGGATAGAAAAGCGGTGAATACGCAAGACAGTTTTTCCTCGAGGGAAAGAATGGACCTATGACAAGTGATGCATCGGCCGAGGACGTACTGTTCTTCGACGTCGTCGCGCGGTCGTCGAGCCTGACCGAAGCGGCCCGCGAGTTCGGCGTGTCGGTCTCGTCGGTGAGTAAGAGGCTGAGTCGGATCGAGAAGCGGCTAGGGGTCCGGTTGATCCAGCGAACGACTCGCCGGCTCACGCTCACCTCGGAGGGTGAGCGCTACGCGGCGGGGGCGGCGGTCATCGCCGCAGAAGTGACCGAACTCGAGGAATCGATCTCCGAGCAGCACGCCGAACTCGTCGGCCGCGTGCGGGTGCATGCCACTTTGGGCCTGGGCCGAGCGCACATAGCGCCGCTGGTCGGACAGTTCCTCGACGAGCATCCTCGTGTGCAGATCGAACTCGACCTCTCGCCGCTCCCGCTCAACATCGCCGGGACCACGTTCGACGTCGGCATCCGTGTCGGGTCGTTGCAGGACTCGAGGTTGACCGCCAAACGCCTGAGCCGGAACCGCCGCGTGGTGTGTGCCGCTCCGGGCTATCTCGAACGGCATGGAACGCCCACACAGCCCAAAGACCTCGAACACCACAACTGCATCGTGTTGCGTGAGAACGAAGGCGACTACGCACTGTGGCGGTTCGGGCCGGCGAACGACGAGATCGCCATTCGAGTGGCCGGAAACCTTCTGTGCAACGACGGGGACGTCACCACGCGCTGGTGCGTGGAAGGACACGGCTTGATCATGCGTTCCCTGTGGCACGTGGCTCCGCTTCTTCGTGAGGGGGCACTCGTGCAGGTGTTGTCCGACTTCCCCACGCCCTCCGCCGACATCAACGCGCTGTACTCCGCCACGTCGCACGTGCCCCGTCGTATCCGCGCTCTCGTCGACCATCTCGCCGCCGGACTGAGCGACCGGATCGAGCCGAGTCAGGAGTAGGTCTGGCCGATTTCGCGCCCGATGTGGCTGATCTCGATTCCGGACAGGTGCGCTGCGCGGGCGGAGTCGATCGTCGCGACGTCGGGAAGGGTTCGCCCGCACGCCCGCAGGGTCGTCCCGAGGTGTCGGAAAAGGTGAACCCGAGGGCGGCGAGCATCCCGAGAGGACGTTGCCTGCTCGTGATGCCCGCCGAGGCGAGTCCGGCCGAGAGATGTTCCGCGACATCGGCCGCGGAGAGCGAGCCCTGGAATTTGTCCGGGACAACCAGAACCCTCATCGGCCTTCCTCTCTCGTGTGCAGTGCGACTGCGGTTATCGCTGTGCGGAGTGCGCGGGCGCCGCCGCGGGATCGAGCCGTTCGTGGTCGATGCGTTCCGGTCGTGGTTCCTGTTCAAGCACCTCCAGGTCGAAGTCGTTCTCGACCTCACCCTCGGGTGCGGGAAGGACCTCGCCGGCGAAGACGCGGCGGGCGCGGTCGACGTCGAGTTCGTGGTTCCATTTGGCGACGAACAGGGTGGCGACGGCGTTGCCGATGAAGTTCACCAGGGCGCGGCATTCGGACATGAACTTGTCGATGCCGAAGATGAGCATGATGCCGGCCGCGGGGATGGTGCCGAGGGTGCTCAACGTGGCTGTCAGGGCGATGAATCCGCCGCCGGCGACACCTGCGGCGCCCTTCGAGGTCAGCAGCATGACCCCGAGCAGGCCGAGTTGCTGAGGGATCGACAGGTCGGTGTTGGTGGCCTGGGCGATGTACAGCGCGGCGAGGGAGAGATAGATGGCGGCGCCGTCGAGGTTGAAACTGTAGCCGGTGGGCACGACGAGACCCACTGTGGGCTTCTTGACTCCGGCGTACTCCAGTTTGCGCATCAAACCGGGCAGCGCGGGCTCGGCGGTGGAGGTGCCGAGAATGAGCAGCAGTTCTTCCTTGAAGAAGCCGAGCATGCGGAAGATGTTGAGCCGCAAATACGCCATGACGGATCCGAGGACCACGACGACGAAGAACGCGGAGGTGGCGTAGAACAGCAGGATCAGGCTGCCGAGGCTGGTGAGGGTGGAGACACCGTACTTGCCGATGGCGAAGGCCATGGCGCCGAACGCGCCGAGCGGTGCGAGTTTCATGATGAAACTCAGGACCTTGAACACCACTGCGGTGAGGCGTTCGACGGCGTCCCGGATCGGCGCGGCGATCTGTCCCACCGCGTTGATGGCCACACCGAAGATGACGGCGAGGAAGATGACCTGCAGGATGTCGCCCTCGACGAACGGTCCGAACACGCTGTCCGGGACCAGGTGGGTGATGAACTCCCACCACTCCTTCTCCTCGCCGGCCTTGATGAGTTTGCCGGCGGATTCGGTGGTTTCGAGGGCGGATGCGTCGGCATTCACCCCGTCCCCGAGGCGGAAGAGGTTGATCGCGACGAGTCCGGTCAGCAGCGCGAGGATCGTTCCGACCTGGAAGTAGGTCAGCGCCTTGATTCCGGTCAGCCCGACCTTCTTCAGATCCGCGACACTCGCGATCCCGCCGACGATCGTCAGGAACACGATCGGGCAGATCAGCATCTTCATCGCCGTGATGAAGGTGGTGCCGATCGGCTCCATCGCCTCGCCGGTGTCGGGCCAGAGCCACCCGACGAGGATGCCGAGCACGATCGCGATCAGGACCCAGAAGTACAGTTGCCTGTACCAGGGTTTCTTCACCGTCGCCGGCGGGTAACTCGCTGCGCTGCTGAGTGTTTCCATGACATTCACCTCGGGTGAGAGTGTTCAGGTATGAAGACGGGGTGGCCGAGAGTTACCGACCGTTCGAGCAGTGACGACCCGACCCGGCAGATCATGCCGAGTCGGGCCGGCGGTGTGTGGGTCGGTCAGGCAGGGGTCAGTGCGGTCTGCAGGGCGTGCACGATCGCTTCGGTGACGGCCGCGGTGTCCGACGAGCCGCCGATGTCGCGGGTCAGTGCGCCGCTCGCGGTGGCGGCCTCGATGGCGGCTTCGACGCGGCGGGCCTCGTCGTGCAGGCCGAAGTGGTCGAGCATCAGGGCGGCGCTGGCGATCGCGCCGATCGGGTTGCTGATGCCCTGGCCCGCGATGTCGGGGGCGGAACCGTGGACGGGTTCGAACATGCTGGGGAAGCGGCGCTCCGGGTTGAGGTTCGCGCTCGCCGCAACCCCGAGGCTTCCCGCGAGCGCGGAGCCGAGGTCGGAGAGGATGTCGGCGTTGAGGTTCGACGCCACCACCACGGACAGGTCCTCCGGGTGCAGGATGAACTTSGCGCTCATCGCGTCGACGAGGACGCTTTCGGTCGCGACGTCCGGGTAGTCGAGGGAAACGCGCTTGAAGACGTCGTCCCACAGGACCATGCCGTACTGCTGGGCGTTGGACTTGGTGACGCTGGAGACCTTCTTCACCGTGCGGGTGCGGGCCAGGTCGAACGCGAAGCGCATGATGCGCTCGCATCCCTTCTCGGTGAACAGCGCGGTCTGCAGGGCGACCTCGTTGCCCGGTCCGCGGCCGCTGAGGTTACGTCCGCCGAGGCCGGCGTATTCGCCTTCGCTGTTCTCCCGGACGACGACCCAGTCGAGTTCGGTGTCGTCCGCCTTGCGGAGCGGGGACTGCACGCCGGGGAGGAACTTCACCGGTCGCACGTTCGCCCACTGGTCGAAGTTCTGGGTGATGTTGAGCCGCAGCCCCCAGAGGCTGATGTGATCGGGGACGTTCTCCCAGCCGACCGCACCGAAGTAGATGGCGTCGAAGGCCTTCAGGGTGTCGAGGCCGTCGTCGGCCATCATCTTCCCGGTCTGCTCGTAGTACCCGCAGCCCCAGGGGAACTCTTCCCATTCGAAGGCGAAACGCCCACCGGACTGTTCTGCGAGGACGTCGAGCACGCGCCGTCCGGCAGCGACGACCTCCTTGCCGACGCCGTCGGCGGGGATCGATGCAATCTTGAACGTCTGCGGTGCCATGTCGTTGCCTCCATCGTGTTGTGCTCGTCACAGTGTGTGATGCATCCATTAACCCGTCACACTCGCGTAGCGTCCATGACCAAGAAGTGATTCGCCTTATAGGTTTCACCTAATCGGCGAGTGTTCCCGCAGGTAGAGTGAGTGGCTCGGACAGCGGTTCGGCGCGAGGTGAACGGAAACGAGGTGAGCCGGTGGACGCGCGGCAGTTGCGGTACTTCCTGGCGGTGGTCGATCAGGGTGGCATCAACCGCGCGGCGGAAACACTGCTGATCGCGCAGCCGTCGCTCTCGCAGTCGATATCCGCGCTCGAACGGGAACTGGGGGTGCCGCTCTTCCACCGCGTCGGACGCAGGCTGGTACTCAGCGACGCCGGCGAAACACTCGTCGGCCCGGCCCGTGTGGTGCTGCGCGACCTCGAGGACGCGAAGGCGTCCGTCGATGCGCTGAAGGGGCTGCGTGCCGGCCGCGTCGACCTGATCACGATGCCGTCACCCGGGATCGAACCCCTCACCACGATCCTCACCAGTTTCAGCCGCACCTATCCGTCGGTCACCGTCAACGCCCAGGCGGCGTTCACACCCGAGGAGGTTCTGCACGCCGTGCGCACCGGCGTCTGCGAGGTCGGGATCCTCGGTTCCCCCGCCGCGGTGCGTGCCCCCGAACTCGACGTCGTCGCGCTGGAAAGCCAGCCGCTGATCCTCATCTCCGGGCCGGGCGCCGAAACGCCGGAGCGCCCGGAGATTCGGAGATCGGAACTGTCCGGATTCCGGTTGATCGTGTCGCAGCGGGGGTCGTTGATGCGGACCCTCGTCGACGAGGTGCTCGCCAGCGGCGTCGCGGCCACCATCGTCGCCGAGGTCGCGCACCGCACGTCGATCCTGCCGATGGTGCTCAGCGGATTCGGCCAGGCCGTCATGCCGTCGTCCTGGGCGCCGTCGGCCCGGCAGGCGGGCGCCACCGTGCACCGCATCGTCCCCGAGTCCTACCTCCACGTCGCCGCCGTCTGCCGGCAGAGCCACCTCACGCCACCCGCGCGGACGCTCATGGACGAGGCGCGACAGTACGCGGAGCGAACACCCTCTGCGTGGGAAGTGCCCGCGACGGAGCGCACTCGTGATGGATACTGAAAGGGGACGCCCGGAAATGGCGAGGTGGTGGCGATGGCACTCCACGAGAGGGACTCGGCAGAATCTGCGGATCCTGCGAGCGGGCGCCGGCGTTGGCTGGCCCGGGCCGCCTACCTGGCGATCTTCGCCTCGGTTGCAGTGCTGCTGGTGTTCGCCGGATTGCACACCCTGACGCTGCTGATCGTGGCCGTCGGCGCTGCGGTGGTGGAGGTCGCGGCGCTGTTCTGGTTCCTCACGAGCCGCGGCGCGCTCCGCTGGGTATCGCTGGTCGTGCTCATTCTGACTCCGATCGTCGTGCTCTGGCTTCTGGTCAGCGCCCGTCTGTTGTGGGTGGTGTTGCTCGCCGCGGCGCTCGCCGCGCTCGCCGTCGTGTGCGCCCGCGCCGCCCTCGGCCGGGATCGCTCGGACTGGGTGATGCCCGAGCATCCGGCCGTGCCGCCGAAACGCGCCTTCCTGGTGATGAATCCGCACTCGGGTGGCGGGAAGGTCGGGAAGTTCGATCTGAAGAAACGAGCCGAGGCACTCGGCGCCGAGGTGGCCCTGCTCGAAGGACCGGGGACGGTGGACGTCGAAGCACTGGCCAGGGACGCGGTGGCACGCGGCGCCGACCTGCTCGGCGTGGCCGGCGGCGACGGCACACAGGCGCTGGTCGCCGGCATCGCCGCCGAGCACGACCTCCCGTTCCTGGTGATCAGCGCGGGCACCCGCAACCACTTCGCGTTGGATCTCGGATTGGACCGTGAGGATCCGTCCCGCTGCCTCGACGCGCTGACGGACGGGATCGAACTGCGCATCGACCTCGGCAAGGTCGGCGAACGAACCTTCGTCAACAATGCCTCGTTCGGCGCCTACGCCGAGGTGGTACAGAGCCCCGCCTATCGGGACGACAAGACCGGCACCACCCTGCGGATGCTTCCCGATCTGATCGAGGGGCAGCGCGGGGCACGCCTCCTCGCCCGGTTAGGGGACAGGAAGGTCGAGGGACCCCAGGCCGTTCTGGTGAGCAACGGGCCGTACGAGATCTACGATCTGGCCGGTCTCGGACGCCGCCCGCGACTCGACCGCGGCACCCTCGGCGTGGTGACGATCTCGGTGAGCAGCACCCGGCAGGCCGTGGCTCTGCTTCGTCGTGCGCGCCAGGAGGGGCTGATCCAGCATTCCGGTCGCGAGGTCGTCATCACCGCAGACGCGCCCTCGATTCCCGCCGGGATCGACGGCGAAGCCCTCGTGATCCCGACGCCCGTACGGTGCACCGTCACTCCCGGGGCGCTGCGGGTACGGGTTCCACGCAACCGTCCCGGTGTCCGCCCGCCGACCCGGCCGGTGGACTGGGTACGGCTCCGCCGACTGGCATTCGGGGGCTCGAATTCTGCGTGACCCGGTACCGGTCGGCGGCGGCCGTCAGTAACCCGCGTCGAAGTCGAACTCGTTGATCAGGGCGGCGTCACCCGACAGGTAGCGTCCGAGATTCTCGACGAACAGATCGGCGATCTTCCCGTTCTCCGACGGCACGTTGGATGCGCTGTGCGGGCTGAGGATGACGTTGTCGGCCGTCCACAGCGGCGAGTCCTCCCGCAGCGGTTCGGTGGACGTGACGTCCAGGACCGCCCCGCCGAGGCGCCCTGCCGACAGTGCTTCCGCGAGGGCGTCTTCGTCGATGATCGGCCCCCGGCCGAGGTTGACGACCAGTGCGCCCTCGGGGAGGGCGGCGAGTTCCAGCTGTCCGATCAGGCCGCGCGTGTGCTCGGTGAGGGCACAGGAGATCACGAGAATGTCTGCGGTGGGCAGATGCTCGGCGATCCGGTCGGTGGTGGTCATGACGTCGAAGGGTCCGCCGGCGGGTCGCGGCGTGCGGGCGACGCCGGTGGCGGTGACGGCGAAGCAGCGGAGCAGTTCCGCTGTGCGCGAGCCGATCTTGCCTGCGCCCACGATCAGCGCGTGACGTCCCGCGAGTTCTGTCGTCGCCTGTTTGCGCCACGTCCGGTCGCGCCGGTCGGCGATGAGCCGGGGGAGTCCGCGCGCGAAATGCAGAATGCCGGCGAGCGCGAACTCCGCCAGGGGATCGGCGTGGACGCCCGCGGCGGTCGTCACCGTCAGTGGGGCGTGCGACAGCCCGAATTTCTCGATGAGCTGTCCGGCGCCCGCGGACGTCGCCTGAATCCAGTGCAGATTCGGCGACTGTTCGAGCGTGCGTTCGGGGTGGCGCCAGTCGAAATCGAACATGATGTCGGCGGTCCGCAGCATCGACGTCCACCGGTCGTGCTCGCCGGCCGTCAGTTCGCGCGGCACCCCGACGTGATCGCTGTGCCACCGGGGCCGGGGGAGCAGTTCGGGGGCGTACGACACCCGGATCCGCGGGTCGCTGCCTGCGATCCTGTCGACCAGGTCCTGCTCGAGATACGACGCGATGAGCACGTCGACGCACGGGTCGGGCACGGTGTCTCCTTCAGTGCGGACGGTCGGACGTCGCTGCGTTCGGCTCGACCTCCGGTGCGGCGGCGGATTTCGGCATCGCCGCCGCGGCGACGACGAGCACGACGGCCGCGCCGAGAGCGGCCAGGAACACCAGGTGCAGGGCGCCGGCCAGATCGACCGGCGCCGGGTGGTCGTCGCCGCCCAGCCGCGCATTGACGAGGGCGCCGAACAGGGCGACCCCCACGGCGCTGCCGATGGACCGGGCGAACATGTTGGTCGACGTGACGACGCCGCGCTCCGACCAGTCGACGCTCGACTGCGCGGCGATGAGGGTGGGGCTCGCGACGAGACCCATGCCGCCGCCGATGACGAAGCAGCAGATCGCCACCTGCCACACCGCCGACTCGATGGACAGGGCCAGGGTGAGTGCGGTGCCCGCGACGACCAGCAGGCTGCCCGCGGTGGCCGTGACACGGAAGCCGAAGCGCAGGTACACCCGACCGGACTGCGATGCGGCGATCGGCCAGCCGATGGTCAGGGTGGCCAGCGCGAACCCGGCCACGAGTGCGCCCGTCCCGAGCACGCCCTGGGTGAACGTGGGGACGTAGGTGGTCAGGCCGAGGACGATGGCCCCGACCAGCAGGGAGACGAGATTGCTGGCCGCGAGAACCCTGCGGGTGAACACCCACAGCGGCAGGACCGGTTCGGCGGCGCGTCGTTCCACGAGGACGAACGCGATGAGGAACACGAATCCCGCGGCGAAGATTCCGAGGCTGACCGGTGAACTCCACGCCCAGGCCTGGCCGCCTTCCAGGAGTCCCAGGATGAGCAGCGTCGCCCCGACGGCCAGGATGCCGGCGCCTGCGTAGTCGACGGACCGCTGGGTGCGCACCCGCTTCTCGTCGAAGTTGCGGATCAGCATCACGGCCGCGAGCAGACACAGGGGAATGTTGACGAAGAAGATCCACCGCCACGACAGGTACTCGGAGAACAGGCCGCCGAGGGTCGGGCCGACCACCGCCGACATGCCCCACACGCTGGCGAGGTAGCCCTGGGCCTTGGCGCGTTCGGCGAGGGTGTAGATGTCTCCGGCGATGGTCATGCTCATCGGCTGAACCGCTCCGGCGCCGAGTCCCTGCACCGCGCGGAACGCGATGAGCGCGGGCATGCTCCACGCGATCCCGCACAGCACCGAGCCGACGCCGAACAGGGCAATGCCGAGGAGCATCACCGGTTTCCGGCCGAAGATGTCCGCCAGTTTGCCGTAGATCGGCACCGACACGGCCTGGGTGAGCAGGTAGATCGAGAACAGCCACGGGAACTGCGTGAACCCGCCGAGATCCCCGACGATGGTGAACACCGCGGTCGAGATGATGGTCGCGTCGAGCGCGACCAGTGACGTCGTGAGCATCAGCGACACGAGAATCGGTCCGCGTTCCGAACGGAATCCGACGTCCACCTGGGCCGTGTCCGTCGCCATTAGCCACCTTTCCCGTTACCGCGCTCACAAGAGTTCCTGAACAACGGTAACGACACCGGGCGGCGATGTGTTCCACGGCCGTGCCCGCGGGGCGGCTACGCGGTGGCGGAGGATCCGCGGAACGCCGCGCGGTAGGAGTGGGGGCTCGTCCCGACGACGCGCTTGAACCGCTCGCGGAACGCGGTCGGCGAACCGAACCCCACCTGCACGGCGATGCGGTCGACGGAGTGCGAGGTGGTCTCGAGCAGATACTGCGCCTGATGGATCCGGATGCGGTGGAGCCACTGCAACGGTGTGGTGCCGGTCTGCTCGCGGAACCTCCGGTTCAGGGTGCGGGCGCTCATCCCGGCCCGCCGGGCAAGTTCGTCGAGCGTCAGGTCTTCGCGGCTGTTCTCGTGCATCCACCGGAGCAGCGGGTCCAGGCTGGACAGTTCCGCGGACGGGGGACGGTCGTGGACGATGAACTGCGCCTGCCCGCCTTCGCGTTCCAGCGGCATCACCGACAGCCGGGCGGCGTCGGCGGCGACGGCGGATCCGTGATCGGAGCGGATCATGTGCAGGCACAGGTCGAGGCCCGCCGCCGCACCGGCCGACGTCAGGAACTGGCCGTTGTCGACGTAGAGCACGGCCGGGTCCACGTCGACGAGGGGGTGGCGCGCGGCGAGGAGGTCGGCCGCCGCCCAGTGCGTCGTCGCCCGGCGGCCGTCGAGCAGTCCGGTCGCCGCCAGGGTGAACGCTCCCACGCAGATCGACGCGATCCGGGTGCCGCTGCCGGCGGCCCGGCGCAGCGCCTCGAGCACGCCGGACGGAAGTGGGGCGGTCGGGTCGGCCAGTCCCGGCAGGATGATCGTGTCTGCCGTGTCCAGGGCGCGCAGATCCCAGGGCGCGCGGAGCGTGAACGCGCCGGCGTCCACATCCCCGTCCGGTGCGCACACCTTCACCCGGTAGGCGGCGCGTCCGTCCGGCAACCGGGTGCGGCCGAACACCTCGACCGGGGTGGCGAGGTCGAACGCGATCACCCCGTCGAGCGCCAGAACCGCCACGGTGTGCATGGCTACAACCTACGCAGTCGACGAGTTCTCGCCAACCGCATGTGAAGCGTGGGAAATTCAGGGCACGGCCCGTCGTAATCGCGAGATGTCGGCTGGCGAAAATCCGTTGCATCATGGCAGAAATGCCAGTTCTCCGGGATCGGCCGGCTGGCTAGCGTCATCACGGCCCCGGCATTCGGCCGGGGGCACGCCATGAAAGGTCCCACCGATGCATGTCCAGATCGCGCTGTTCGACGGCTTCGACCCGCTCGACGTCATCGCTCCCTTCGAGGTGCTCCACGCGGGTGGGCTGTTCGCCGCAGGCGCGGTGACCGTCGCATTGGCGTCGGTCGAGGGTGCACGCGACGTTCCCAGCGGAACGGGGTCGCTGAGCCTGCGCGCCACCGAGGTGCTCGACACGTCCCGGGCCGATGTGATCCTCGTGCCGGGCGCGTCGGGGCGCGTGGAGGAGCGCACCGAGGGCGACGACACCATCCCGAAAATTCTCGGGCGGACCCTCGAGACACGGCTCCCCGACGTGCTGCGGGAGGCCTGCACCGACCCGGAACTGATCGTCGCCACCGTCTGCGGCGGATCGCTGGTGCTCGCGATGGCCGGCTTGATCGAGGGCCGCCACGCCGTCACCCATCATCTGGGGATGGATCTGCTCGACGCCACCGGGGTGGTCGTCGTCGACGCCCGGGTCGTCGACGACGGCGACCTCGTCACCGCGGCCGGCGTCACCTCCGGGCTCGACCTCGGCCTGTATCTGCTCGAGCGGGAGCTGGGACCGCGCATCGCGCACGCCGTCGAGCAGATGTTCGCCCACGAACGCCGCGGCACCGTCTGGCGGCCCCGCGGGTTCGAACCCACCACCATCTGAGGAGCACAGCCATGTCTGTCGAAGGCACCTGGAACGTCGTGATCGCCACCCCCATCGGGAAGCAACGGGTCGAGCTGACCTTCTTCACCGAGGACGGCGAACTCCGCGGGATCGCCCGCGGCGACGCCGAAGAGGTGCCGCTCACCGATCCCGTCCTCGACGGGAACCGGCTCACCTGGACGCAGTCCATCACCAAGCCGCTGCGACTGCACCTGAAGTTCGACGTGCTCGTCGAGGACGACGAGATGACGGGGAAGTCGACCGCGGGGCGTCTCCCCAGCTCGAAGGTCAGCGGCCGGCGGTCGGTGCCCGACCGATAGGCTGGATCACCGTGCGCCCCTCACTCGATTCATACGCCCATCTGGCCGGTGGCAAGGTCCGCGACCTCTACACGATCGACGACGAGCACCTCCTGTTGGTCGCGAGCGACCGGATCTCCGCCTACGACCACGTCCTCAGCACCCCGATCCCGGACAAGGGGCGGGTGCTCACCGCGATGAGCGTCTTCTTCTTCGGCGTCCTCGGCGGCAACAACCACCTGGCCGGTGAACCCGACGACAGCCGGATCCCCGAAGAGGTCCTCGGCCGCGCGCTGGTGGTCCGGAAGCTGAAGATGGTTCCCGTCGAGTGCGTCGCCCGCGGGTACCTCACCGGATCCGGGCTGATCGACTACAACGAGACCGGCGCGGTGTGCGGAGTCGCACTGCCCGAGGGGCTGGTGGAGGCGAGTCAGCTTCCCGACCCGATCTTCACGCCCGCCAGCAAGGCCGAGCTGGGCGAGCACGACGAGAACATCAGCTTCGAGGCCGTGGTCGACAAGGTGGGTCAGGATCTGGCCGTGAAGCTGCGCGACGACACCCTCGACGTCTACGGCCGGGCGTCCAACTTCGCCGCCGACCGGGGCATCATCCTCGCCGACACCAAACTCGAATTCGGACTGGACCCGAAGGGCAACCTGATTCTCGCAGACGAGGTCCTCACCCCCGACTCGTCCCGGTACTGGCCGGCCGACGGCTACGAGGCCGGGAAGGTGCAGCCGAGCTTCGACAAGCAGTTCGTCCGCAACTGGCTCACCGGACCCGAATCGGGCTGGGACCGGGCATCAGACACTCCGCCGCCGCCGCTGCCCGCGGAGATCGTGGAGGCGACCCGTGAGCGGTACATCGAGGCGTACGAGCGGATCTCGGGTCTGTCGTTCGCGGACTGGGTGGGCTGAGACATGACCTCCGAAGGCGCGAAACTCACCCCGCCGGTCGCGAAGAAGGTCGCCACCGAACGCGTCCACCACGGTCACACATTCGTCGACGAGTACGAGTGGCTGCGGGCCAAGGAAGACGCCGAGGTCGTCGCGTACCTCGAGTCCGAGAACGCGTACACCGAGCAGCAGACCGCGCATCTCGCGCCGTTGCGGGACCAGATCTTCCAGGAGATCAAGTCCCGCACGCAGGAAACCGACATGTCGGTTCCCACCCGGATGGGCGACTGGTGGTACTACGCCCGCACCATCGAGGGCAAGCAGTACGGCGTCCAGTGCCGGGCCCCGATCGCGGGCGCCGACGACTGGACCCCGCCGGAACTGGCCCCGGGCGTCGAACTGCCCGGTGAGCAGGTTCTGCTCGACGGCAACGCCGAGGCCGAGGGCCACGACTTCTTCTCCGTCGGCGCCTTCTCCCTCAGCCACGACGGCACGCTCCTCGCGTACTCGGTCGACGTGGTCGGCGACGAGCGCTACACGCTGCGCTTCAAGAACCTCGAGACCGGGGAACTGCTGCCCGACGAGATCCCCGACACCGCGCCCGGCGTCACCTGGGCGATCGACCACAGTCACGTCTTCTATCTCACCGTCGACGACTCCTGGCGCCCCGATACCGTGTGGCGGCACAAGCTCGGCACCGACCGCGCGCAGGACGTCACCGTGTTCCACGAGCCGGACGAACGGTTCTGGGTGTCGGTCGGGTCCACCCGCAGCGAGAAGTACCTCGTGATCTGGGTGGGGTCGAAGATCACCAGCGAAGGCTGGGTGCTCGAATCGGAGAATCCGGAGGGCGAGTTCCGGGTGGTGCTGCCGCGGCGCGAGGGCGTCGAGTACGGCGTCGAACACGCCGTCGTCGCCGGCGAAGACCGCTTCCTGATCATGCACAACGACGTCGTCGACGGTGAGAAGGCCGAGAACTTCGTGCTCGCCGAGGCGCCGGTGTCCGACCCGACGTCGCTGACCATCCTCATTCCGCACCGCTCCGACGTGCGGTTGGAGGAGGTCGACGCGTTCGCCGATCACCTGGTGCTCGGGTACCGCAGGGAAGCGTTGACCCGGCTGGCCATCTGGCCGCTCGGCGAGGGCGGCTACGGCGAGTTCACCGAAATCRCATTCGACGAGGAACTCTTCAGCGTCGGGCTCGGGGCCAACCCGGAATGGCGGCAGCCGACATTGCGGATGGCGTTCACGTCGTTCATCACGCCCGGTCAGGTCTACGACTACGTGCTGTCGACGGGTGAACTCGCCCTGCGCAAGTCGCAACCCGTGCTCGGCGATTTCGACGCCGGCAACTACGAGCAGCAACGCGACTGGGCCGTCGCCGAGGACGGGACGCGCATCCCGCTCTCGATCGTCCGGCGGAAGACGAACGGCACCGACGACCCCGCCCCCACGCTCCTCTACGGGTACGGCTCGTACGAGGCCAGCATGGATCCCGCGTTCTCGGTCGCCCGGCTGTCGCTGCTCGATCGCGGCGTGGTGTTCGTGGTCGCGCACGTGCGCGGCGGCGGCGAGATGGGCAGGCACTGGTACGAGACCGGCAAGACGCTCACGAAGAAGAACACCTTCACCGATTTCGTCGCGAGCGCACGGCATTTGATCGACACCGGACGCACCACGCCGCAGCAGTTGGTCGCCGACGGCGGCAGCGCGGGCGGCCTGCTGATGGGTGCGGTGGCCAACCTGGCTCCCGAACTGTTCGCCGGCATCCTCGCCAACGTCCCCTTCGTGGACCCGCTGACGTCGATCCTCGACCCCTCGCTGCCGCTGACCGTCATCGAATGGGACGAGTGGGGCAACCCGCTGGAGAATGCCGAGGTCTACGAATACATGCGCTCGTACAGTCCGTACGAGAACGTCGAGGCCAAGGACTACCCGGCGATCCTCGCGATCACCAGCATCAACGACACCAGGGTGCTCTACGTCGAACCGGCGAAGTGGGTCGCCAAACTGCGCGCCACCAAGACGGGCGACTCGCCGCTGCTACTCAAGACGGAGATGAGCGCCGGGCACGGCGGCGTCAGCGGACGTTACGAGAAGTGGAAGGAAGTAGCGTTCGAATTCGCCTGGGTGCTCGACACGATCGGCAAGGTCTGATCAGATCTGGTCGCTCTGACCCTGCTCGACCACCCAGGCGGCGATCTGGGCGCGAGAGCTGAACCCGAGCTTGACGAGTATGTGCTCGACGTGGCCCTGCGCGGTGCGTTGCGAGATGACCAGAGTGGTCGCGATCGCCTTGTTGGTGAGTCCCTCTGCGACGAGTTCGGCGACCTGCCGCTCGCGTCGGCTCAGGGAAGGATTGTCGCTGTGTGACTGCGCGATCGGTCGTGGCCGCTCGTTCAAGGCGAACGCGACGGCGTCCCCGAAGCTGAGGCTCGATCCATGCCGGAAGGCGGTGTCGAATGCCTTTCCGCCCAGATCACGGCGGGTTCGACGTTCGCGCTCGTCCTGGTGGCCTGCGAGCTGCGGAAAGACCTCTGCCGGGCTGCCCACACCCTGCCACAGCGCTTCGGCGGCACCCATGAGGGTCGCGGCGCGTTCCGGTGAGTGATCGTCGGCGGCGATCCAGGCCAGGATCTGCATGCACCACGCGGAGTTGATGCGGTCGTCCGCCCGACGTGTCTGGCGCAATCCGTCCTGCAGGAAATCGTTGGCCCGTTCGTGCTCGCCGCGTTGCCACATTGCCAGCGCCGCGGTCCACAGCGACCACCCGCGGTACACCGACTCGCCGTGTGCTTCGGTGATCTCCTGAATCTTCCGCTGGTAATCGACAGCTCGGGTCACGTCTCCGAGGTGCGCGCTCGCCAGGCCGAGTCCGAGGAGTGCCCAAATTTCTTGGAGTGAATCGCCTTCCGTGTGGAAGACTTCCCGAGCGCTCTCGAAGCACGCGAGCGCGTACGCGAGGTCGTCACCACGGAACAGGGATATGAATCCCTCGGCAGACGTGACGAGCGCCCGCATCGACGTGTCCCCGGACCGGTCGGCGAGGACTCGTCCCTCCTCCACGAACGCACGAGCAACCTCGAGATCCCCCTGAGCCCCGGCCAGCATACCGGCGGCGTGCAAGGCGGTGATCCTCTCGGCGGTGTCTGCCGTAGGCGCCGGAGTCAGCGCACGATCGAACCAGTGCCTACCTTCGTTCAGCAGACCGAACGAGCGCCAGAACAGATACAGGGCGTTGGCGATACGAAGGGCGGACTCGTTCTCGGTGGGCTGCCGCACGGAGAATTCGAGTGCCTCACGAAGATTCGGTTGTTCACGATTCAGCCGGGCAACCCACTCCAGCTGTCTCGGGCCGATCCATCCGGATCGAGCGTCCGACGCCAGACGCTCGAACCAGTCGCGGTGCTTTCGTCTCACGCTGTCGTATTCACCTGATTCGCGCAGTCTTTCCAGGCCGTAGTCGCGAAGTGTGTCGAGTAATCGAAAGCGGACGACATCACCGGCCTCTTCCCGTATCAGGATCGATTTGTCGACCAGCGACGCGACCACGTCGAGCACGTCGTCCGGGGCGAGATCGCCCGCGCAGATTCCTTCAGCCGAATCCAGCTCGAACCCACCGGCGAAGACCGCCAGCCGACCCCACAGTGCCCGTTCGTCCGGGGTGCACAGGTCATAACTCCAATCGACGCACAGACGTAGCGTTTGCTGGCGAGAGGGAGCGCCTCGGGTGCTCGAGGTGAGCAACGTGTACCGGTCGGTGAGCCGGTCGAGGATCTGTTGCGCAGTCATCGCCCGCAGCCGAGCTGTCGCCAACTCGATCGGCAGCGGCAGTCCGTCCAGACGCTCACAGATTCTGGCAATCGTCGAGCCGTTGTCGTCGGTGATGGCGAAGCCGGGTAAAGCCCTGGAAGCGCGTTCAGCGAAGAGGGCAACGGAGTCGTAACGGGCGAGCCCCGCGGGAGGGGACGGTCGACTCGAATCCGGAAACGGCAGCGGCGGGACCCGGAGGGTGGCCTCGCCGTCGATGCCGAGTGGCTCGCGGCTGGTCGCGAGGATCCGGAGCTTCGGGCACGTCTTCAGGAGTGACTCGGCCAGCGCCGCGACGGCATCCACCAGGTGCTCGCAGTTGTCCAGCACCAGCAGTAACTGCTGATCGTGAAGATGCCTCTGCAGGATCGACGAAGTTCCCGATGCCGACTGTTCCCGCACGCCGAGCGCGCTCGCAACGGCTTCTTCGACCAGTTCCGGAGCCTGCAGTTCACCGAACCCCACAAGCCACACTCCGTTGGCGAACGCGCGGCGAGCGTCGTCGGCGACCCGGAGCGCGAGTCGAGTCTTGCCTACACCGCCGATACCGGTCAGCGTCACCAGTCTCGACACGGACAGCAACCGTTTCGTCTCCGCCGCTTCACGGCGCCGACCGACGAAGCTGGTCAGCTCACACGGCACATTTCCCAACTTGCGTTGTGCGGCGGACATGACAACTGTCGCTTTCCTCTCACGGGATCTTCGAGTAACCGTACTCGCTCACCGGGATGTGCCGAGTCGAGACTGTGCGAGTAGTTTCGCCGCTCACCAGGCACTATGCTGACGCTACGGTGTGATCAGCCGATCCGGAAGTCGAGGCCGGCGATGGTCGAGTTCGATCCGCTAGCGACTCAGCGGGATGCTGCCGTGGATATCGCGGCCGAACTGGAGGCCGAGGGGTTCGACAATGCCCGGGTAGTGGGGCGAGGCGGGTTCGGCACGGTGTACCGGCTCGACCAGCGCAACCTGAACCGCGTCGTCGCGATCAAGGTCCTGCAGTCGGACGTCGATCGCGACAACCGCGAGCGCTTCCTTCGCGAGCAGCAGGCCATGGGGGCGTTGTCCGGGCATCCGAACATCGTCGCCATCCTCCACAGCGGGGTCACAAAATCCGGGCATCCCTACCTCGTGATGCCGTACCACGCGAGAGGTTCGCTCGATGCGCGGATTCGAGGTGAGGGGCCCCTCGACTGGCGAGCAGCGGTCAGCATCGCAGTCAGACTGGCGGGTGCTCTCGAAGTTGCCCACCGGTTCGGCATTCTCCACCGTGACATCAAACCGTCCAACATCCTGCTCACCGATTACGACGAGCCGGCGCTGACCGATTTCGGGATCGCGCGGATCGAGGGTGGGTTCGAGACGTCCGAAAGCATCATCACCGCCTCACCTGCGTTCACTGCTCCCGAGTTGCTCCAGGGGCAGGCGCCCACCGCTGCATCGGACGTCTACTCGCTCGGAGCGACACTGTTCTGCCTCCTCACCGGCCACGCCGCATTCGAACGCCGATCCGGCGAAAGTGTGGTTGCCCAATTCCTTCGCATTGTGCGCCAACCGGTCCCGGACCTGCGATACGACGACATTCCGGATGATCTCTGCGCTGCGATCGAGCACGCGATGGAGCAGGATCCGGCCGACCGCCCCGGAACCGCTGTCGAATTCGGCAACGAGCTCCGCCTCGTCCAGAGCAGGCACTCGCTCACCATCGACGACATGGCTCTGCCGGGTGAGCAGGGGAGCAGAGCAGAGCGCCCGCCACGGTCGACTCCGCCCACGCCGCGTACCAAGTACCGGCCGCCGACCGCCGTCCACCCGTTGGTCGACCGCAGCCGGTTGGTCGGGATTCTTCGCGCGGGCCAGGGGCGACGACTGACGGTGATCCACGGTCCCGCAGGATTCGGCAAGACCACGTTGGCCGCCCAATGGCGAAACCAGTTGATTGCGGAAGGAATCGCGGTCGCGTGGCTCGCGATCGACCACGACGACAACAACGTGGACTGGTTCCTCGCCCACCTGATCGAGGCGATCAGGCAGGTCCGGTCGAACGTCGCCGAAGAGTTGGTGCGAGTGCTGGAAGAACACGGTGACGATGTCGAACGGTTCGTCCTCGCGTCGTTGATCGACGAGATACACGAGGGGGGCGAGCGTCTGGCAATCGTGATCGATGACTGGCATCGAGTGACGGACACCGCCTCCGTTGCCGCAGTGGAATACCTGATCGACAACGGCTGCCACCATCTGCAGCTCATCGTGACGAGCAGGAACAAGTCCGGGCTCCCGATGAGTCGGGCCCGAGTTCGCGACGAGTTGGTCGAAATCGACTTCCATGACTTGAGATTCGATATCAGGGAGTCGACCGAGTTTCTCGTGGAGTCGAGAGGGCTGGCGCTCGGGAACGCACAGGTCGCCTCGATTGTGGGATCGACCGATGGATGGGTGGCCGCGCTTCAACTGGTGTCGCTCTCGTTACGCGGCCGTGGCGACCCAGCGACATTCATCGAGAAGCTGTCGGGGCGGCACCGCGCGCTCGGGGAATATCTCGTGGCGAATGTCCTGGATTCGCTCGAGCCGAAGACCGTGAACTTCCTACTGTCGATCTGTCTGCCCGAACGAATGTGCGGGGATCTCGCGTCGTCGCTCGTCCACAGCGACGATGGTCGCGCGATGTTGGAGGAGGTCGAGAGCAGGGACCTGTTCCTGTACCGGGTCGACGACGAGGGGGACTGGTACCGATTCAGTAGTGTCTTCGCGGAGTTTCTCCGTGCCCGGCTCGAACGGGACCGACCCGATCGGGTGAAAGGTCTTCACACGATCGCCTTCCGCTGGTTCGCCGGCCACGAATTGCTCAGCGAGGCGGTCGATCACGCCCTTGCCGCCGCCCAGGTCGACGAAGCGGTCGAACTCGTGGAGACCCATGGAATGTCCCTGGTCTCGCACGGACAGCTGGCCACGCTCCTCGGCCTGGTCGCGAAGCTTCCGCCGACCGCGGTCCTGGAACGCCCGCGATTGCAGATTGCCCTCGCTTGGGCCAACGTTTCCCTGCACCACTCCGAGGATGCGGAGTCGGCGTTGAATCGTGCCGAGTACTTACGCGCACAGAAATCGATTCCCATGCCTGACGACGACCCGGAGCTGGAATCCGATCTCGTCCGTGCGCTCCTCGACGTCACCGCCGATCGCGTCGACAGGGTGGACGAACTCGTGGCGGGTTGTCTGGCCGAGCCGGACACAATGAGTCCGTGGTGCGTATCGGTGGCGGCGAATCTGGCCTCTTTCGCGGGGATGTGCCGGTTCGAATTCGATGCGGCTCGAAATATCCAGGATTGGGCCGCCAGGTATCACGAACAATCCAGCGGCCCGTTCAGTGCGGTGTACGGATACTGCTACGCGGGCTTGGCCGCCAATGAGCAGTTGGATGTCGTGGCTGCCGAGGAAACCTATCGAAAGGCTGTGCAGGTTGCGCGTGAATCGATGGGGATCCACTCCCACGCTGCACGCATGGCCAGTGCCCTCCTCGGCGACATGATGTACGAGCAGAACAACCTCGACGAAGCCGAACGGCTTCTCGACGAGAGCCGGGCGCTCGGTTCGGAGATCGGTTTGGTCGACTTCATGATCGCGATCTATGCGACCGGGGCGCGCGTCAAAGTCCTGGCGGGTGACAGGGAATCTGCGACAACACTGTTGAACGAGGGCGACAGGATTGCGCAGGTAATGGCACTGCCGCGATTGGCGGCGCGGATCGACGACGAGAGGATCCGGTTCGGGCTCGTCGTGCCATCCGGCGTACGACAACCACGACGAGGCCTGGAGACGGGCGCGCCACCCTCGCCGGGGGCGATGGATCAGGCGCCTGCCAACGGTATCGAAACAATCACGGTGCAGCTGAGGGAGTCCGGCGCCATCCGGCGACTACTCGCCGAACGGTCGCCGGGTCAGGCCGGCTCTGCGTGCACCAGGGCTCACGACCTGGTGCACGCAGTTGCGGCTCAGAATCGACCGCGGGCGTTGTTGCACGCGAGACTTCTGCTGACCGCCTGCCTGTCTGCATCGGGCAGAAAGGCCGAAGCCATGGAAGAGCTCGTCCCCCTTGCTGCGACATGCGCCGAGTTGAATCTCATTCGACTCGTGTGTGATGCCGGACCGTCGGTTGTCGCGGTTGCCTCCGGACTTCGGGAGGAGCAACTAGCCGGCCGATGGCGGGCGGAATGGCCGGCTGTTCCGCGCGGGTTCCTGAACGCTGTCGTCACCGCCACGTGATGCGGGCCGGGGCGAACTACAGTTGCGGCGGCGTCCACAGCACGGGATCGTCCGATGGCGCCATCTTTGCGAGGATCACCTCGTCGAAGACGTTGGCAGTACCCCACTGATCCTGCTCCTCGAGGCTGGTGCCCCACACCTTCGGAGTCCAGCCGTGCTCTTCGTCGATGACTTGAAGGGCAGTCGTGTACTCCATGACGAAGCCACTCGACGGCTCCTGGAAATACGAGTACGTGTTGTCACCGGCGCCGTGGCGGCCGGGGCCCCACAGGGGCTGGTGTCCGGCCCGCATCATGCGGCCGGTGCCGCGCATGAACTCGTCGATTCCGTACAGTTCGAACGAGACGTGGTTCAGGCTGGTGTTCTTCGACTGGGCGAAGGCGATGATGTGGTGCCAGCGCCCGGTGCGCATGAAGCAGAAGAAGTCCTGGAGCCAGTCCGAGATCTTGAAGCCGAGGACCTCGCCGTACCATCTGATCGTCTTCTGCAGGTTGGCGGTGTTGAATACGACGTGGCTGATGAACTTCGGACGGGACTCTCCGGCTTCGACTTCGCGGAAGATTCGCTGGTCGATCTCGGCGGCGAGTTCGATGGCGCGCCCGTCGCAGTCGAAGAAGATGCATGAGTAGCCGCCGCCGAAGTCGCTGCGATCACCGGGTTCGCGGATGATCCGGGCTCCGCTGTCGGCGACCCGCTTGGCGAGGAAGTCGACGCCGGCGCGGTCGGTCACATCGAACGTGGTCAGTTCGATTCCGGCGACATCGTTTTCGCGGAGCTTGATGGCGTAGTTGTCGGCGCATCCGGTTCCGAAGTAGGCCTTGCCGTCATCTTTCGTGACGAGGTCGAGTTGCCACAGGTCGCGGTAGAAGTTGGTTGCGGTGGCGAGTTCTTCGACGGCGATGGTGACCGAGCGGACGTGGGTGATGGGATGGACTGAGGGAAAGGACATGTCTTCTCCTGGAGCTGAACTGGGAAATGAGCGGCGTCGTCACCAGTTGGTGGCGATGTACTTCGCTTCCATGAACTCGAGCAGACCCTCATGCGCGCCCTCGCGGCCGAGTCCGCTCTGCTTGACGCCGCCGAACGGTGCTGCGGGGTCGGACACCAAACCCCGATTGACGGCGACCATGCCGGCCTCCAACCGGCTCGCCACGGACAGAGCGCGCTGCAGATTGCCGCTGTAGACATAGGCCGCGAGCCCGAGGTCGGTGCTGTTGGCCGCGGCGACAGCCTCGTCGTCGGTGTCGAACGCGATCAACGATGCGACCGGTCCGAAGATCTCCTCGCGCACGATCGCAGATTGCGGGTCGACACCCACCAGGACGGTGGGAGAGTAGAAGGAGCCCCTCGAGATCGGCCGCTGGCCGCCGGTCAGCACCGACGCACCGTCGGCGACGGCGGCGTCGACGAGCTGCTCCACCTTGTCGACTGCCTTGTCGTTGATCAGTGGTCCGCACTCCGAACGCTCATTGGTGCCGGCGCCGACGCGCAGTGTGCCCATCCGTTGTCCGAGGAGCCCGGCCACGTCGTTGATGATCGACCTGTGAACGTAGATGCGGTTGGCCGCGGTGCACGCCTGGCCGCCGTTCCGCATTTTGGCGATCATGAGGCCGGTGACGGCCTCGTCGATGTCGGCATCCTCGAGAATGAGGAACGGCGCGTTGCCCCCGAGTTCCATGGCCGTCTTGAGAATCGAATCCGACGATTCGCGCAGCAGCGTGCGCCCGACTTCGGTGGAGCCGGTGAACGACAACGCCCGTACGCGTGAGTCGTGGAGCATGGCGGAGACGACCTGACCCGCGCGTGAGGTGGTCACCACATTGATCACGCCGTCCGGAACGCCTGCCTCACGGCAGATCTGGGCGATGAGCAGGCTGGTGAGAGGAGTCTCGGTCGCGGGTTTGAGTACTACGGTGCAACCGGCAGCGAGGGCGGGCGCGATCTTGCGTGTCGCCATCGCGGCCGGAAAGTTCCATGGGGTGACGAGCACGGCGACGCCGATCGGCTCGTACTCGACCAATATGCGGTTGGCACCGTTCGGAGAGGTGCTGAGTTGTCCCACCGCGCGGACCGCTTCCTCCGAGTACCACCGGAAGAATTCGGCCGCGTATGCGGTTTCGGCCCGCGAATCGGCGAGCGTCTTCCCGTTTTCGGTGGAGATCAGTTCGGCGATGCGCTCGGCGCGGTCGGTCATCAGTTCCCAGCACCGGCGGAGTATTTCCGCGCGTTCGCGCGGACTGGTGGCGCGCCAGGCGGGCAGCGCAGCCGCTGCGGCGCCGACCGCGTCCAGTCCGTCCTCGACGGTGCCGTCGGGAACCGTGGCGATCAGCGCACCGGTGGACGGATTCAGGACGTCGATCGACTCCCGGGTGCGTTCGATCGGGTGTGCGCCGATGACCAACTCCCGGGGCAGGGTGGCGGAGTTGAGCGACATGAAATTTCCTTCTTTTCTGGGTCCGGCCAGAGTCCGGTGGCTGTCGTGGGATGGATCGACGAGAATCAGGCCGGGTTGCGGCCCACCAGGAATTCCTCGTCGAGCGAGGTGGTGACGTCGAGGCCGGCCGCGACCGCCCCGGCCCGCAACTGCTTCATCTGCCCGTCGTTGATGCGCGCCTGAGGGGCTCGCAGCGGACCACCGTTGAATCCGTTGAGCCACCCCTGGTACTTCCACAGGTACCGCGGCACCATCGCGGTCCCTGCGAGTGCCTGCCCGACCACCACCGCGTCGGATTCCCGGATCGGGTGGAGTTTCCAGTAGATCTCCATGGCGTCCTCGAACTTGCCGTCGCGCATCAGGTCGAAGTAGCGGGCGACCCACGGGCCGTAGGCCTCGTAGTTCGACGTGCCCATCCACTGCATGCCGTACGCGGCGTGCCAGGCGGGCGAGTTCGACTCGATCGGGTCCATGACGATCACGTCATTTCGGTAGCGCTCGAAGATCTGCGCGATGCCGCCGACGCCGGGACCGCCGACCTCCGTCTTGACGGCCACGACGTTCGGAATCTCGTTGATCATCCGGCCGATGAGGTCCGGCGAGAAGTGGCTCGGGTGGAATCGGCGGAAGTTCCACAGGTGCATCGCGAACACGATGATGCCCAGATTGGTGCTCTCGGCGATCGCGCGGGTGTACTCGAAGACTTCCTCTTCGGACTTCGGGTAGTAGGTGAGCGGGTAGGAGACCAGGACGACGTCCGCGCCCAGACGCTCGGACTCGCGCACGAGTGCGATGTTGTCTTCGAGTGTCGGCAGGACAGCGTGCACCACGGTCTGGAGCCCGCCGGCGGCTTCGTCGACAGCGATTTCGGTGACCTGAAGTAGCTCGTCGAAAGTGGTTCCACATTCGGCGACGAGTAGTGCACCCGAGATCCCCAGCTCCTTCTCTCGGGCGATGTCGTGCCGGATTGCGCGCTCGTTGATTCCCTTCAGATCGCTGGTGAAGGTGGGCAGGAGGCATCCGCAGATGCCCTTCATGTTCGCCTGGGCCCAGGAGCGGGCGTCGGACCGGGAATAGCTCATGAATGGAACTCCGTTCGTCGGATTCTTGCGGTGCGCAGGCAGGGGCGGTTTCGGCCGGCCCGTACCCGGCCGGACTGTGATGTCGGCGCGCAGGTAGGTGATCAACCCTCTTACCGATATCCAAATAATGGATATGCAGACCGGTATGTGGATGTGTGGACGCTAACACCGGCTGTCGTCCGCCGTCAACGATTTCTCCGGTCGACGTTCTCGACTGGCCGCGAGTGAGGTGGATGGGGTGAGGCCGCGCAGCTCGGTCGACCCTTTGACATCTGCGGCAAAACGTTGTTACCGTCATCACATCCACCAGACGGACCCTGTATCCATTATTTGGACATACGGCCTGGTGTATCAATCCACTCCTGATAGGGGTCATCCAGATGACACGTGTTACCGCGGACGTCACTCGCGTGAGCCGCCGTTCCTACTGGGGCCGAGACGAATTCGATTCCGAGATGGAACGAGTCTTCGGCCGGTGCTGGCTGTTCGCCGCCCACGAGAGCGAAATTCCGTCGCCGGGCGATTACGTCACCAGGAAGCTGGGAGGCGAGGACGTCATCGTCGTCCGGGACGAGACCGGCGACGTCCGCATCCTCCTGAATTCGTGCACGCATCGAGGCAATCAATTGTGTCGTGCCGACATGGGCAACTCATCGCACTTTCGGTGCAGCTACCACGGCTGGACCTTCTCCAACAAGGGCACGTTGCGGGGAGTGCCCGAGCGCAAGCAGGTCTTCGACGCGGACTTCGACAAGAGCAAGTACAACCTCGTCGGGCCGCCGAACGTCGACGTCTTCCACGGGCTGATCTTTGCGAGCTGGGACCCCGAGGCTCCTTCGCTGCTCGACGAACTCGGCGACATGGCCTGGTATCTCGAAGCCGTGCTCGACAAGGCCGGTGACCTGCAGGTCGTCGGTCCGCCGGCGCGCGCCCTGGTGCGAACCAACTGGAAGCTGGGCGCGGAGAACTTCGCCGGCGACGGTTATCACCTGGGAACGACGCACAAGAGTCCGATAGACCTGGGCACGTATCTGAACACCGAGGCCTTTCCGCAGCTGGACGACGTCTCGATGGATGCGATGCGTGGGCGATGCATCGTCGCCGGCAACGGGCATACCCTCCGGGTCCAGCACTACGGCCTGGAAACCGATGAACCGGTGTTTCTCGGATACCCGGAGGAGCGTTGGGCCGACATCGCGAGTGGTCTCGACCCGAGACAGGCGGACCTGATGTCGAGAATCTCTGTCCTACACGGAAATGTCTTTCCCAACTTGTCCTTCATCGATGCCGCGGCCCTCTATTCCGGGGACGACACCCCGGCCGTGTCGTACGTCCAACTCCGGCAGTGGCAACCGGTCGACGAGATGCACTGCGAACTGATCATGTTCGCGTTGGTGCCGCGGTGGTACGACGAGGAGCAACGCGCGCACTCGCAGCGCGCGAACCTCCGCATGGTCGGTCTCGCCGGGATCTTCGACACCGACGACTTCCAGAACTGGACGAGCGTCGCCGACATGAGCCGCGGTCGGGTGTCGCAGTCCACCGATTTCGTCTACGCCGGCGGTGTCGGTATCAAACCGGCCGACGATGTCGGCTGGCCCGGCGCCGTCTACGACGTCGATCACTCGGAGGTCAACCAGCGGGAGATGTTCCGCAGGTGGTCCGAACTGCTCGACGACGACAGCATCTGCACACGCACGACCGGGACGGCCGACCAATGCTGAGCGCGGAACGGATCGATGTCGCCGCGGACGATGCGACGTTCGCCAATGTGAGCAGGTTCTACGGCCGTGAGACGGCGTTGCTCGACGCGCACGACTACGCGCGGTGGATTCCGCTGCTCGAACCCGAGTTCGTCTACCGGATCCCCGTCACCGTGACACGCGACGACCCGTCGCAGTCACCCTTCGTGGCGGGTGCGTACCTGCTCGACGAATCCCGCGACTCCCTGGCCAATCTCTGGGCGAGGCGCCTCGAACCCGACCACATCGACTTCTCCTGGGGGGAGGTCCCACTCCAGCGGGTGCGGCGATTCGTCTCGGTCCTGTCCGTCGCCGACACCGGGCGCGCCGACGAGGTGTCCGTCACGTCGAACGTGCTGGTGGCCGTTGTCCACCAATCGGATCCGGTGGTGATGACCGCGGCCGGACGGCATGACATCCTGCGTCGTCGCGGCGACGGCTGGGGTCTCGTGGAACGGACGGTCCATCTCGACGAGAGCGTCGTCAGACTGCCGCACCTGCGAATGGTGATCTGATGTCAACTCCCCGGACACGCCCGACGGACGACTCGCTCGCCCCGCACGGTGGCGACGGAACCGTCGATGCCGAGTTCACCGTCGTCAACGAGTTCACCGCCGTACGGGTGCGGAAGATCCTGACCCGCAACGGGCAACGGCTCGAGATCACCTCGCTCCGACTCGACCACCACATCCGCCTCGATGCCCTCGCGCTCGAAGGGCTGAGCTGGCAGAACGAAGAAACGATCTCCGCCTACCTCGACCAGCCGTTCGGCCCCGAGGATCCCCCGACCACCGAAATCGGAAGAGAGTAACGACCAATGCTGCTACTGACCGACGAGCATGTGCGAAGCCTCACGCAGATGTCCGACCTCGTCAGCGCCATCCGCGAGGGCTACCGCACGCAGGCCCGCGGCGGTGCGCAACTGCCGGATCGCATCAACCTGGAGTCGACGCCCGGATTCTTCCGGCTGATGCCGGGCGTATCGGCCGGCACCGGCTTGATGGGATTCAAGGTTTTCAACCAGGTCTCCGAAGGTGGGGTCCAGTACCTGATCGGCCTGTTCGACGAGCTGACCGGTGAGTTGCTCGCTCAACTGGACGGGGCATACCTCACCGCTGCCCGGACCGGCGCGACCACGGGCGTGGCCGCCGGTCTTCTCGCGCCGCGGACCGCCGTCGAGATCGGGGTCATCGGATCCGGGTTGGAGGCCGAGACGAACCTCGAGGGCGTGTTCGCCGCCCTCGAGGTGAAACGGGTACGGGTCTTCAGCCCGAACCCGCAGCGGCGGAATGCATTCGTCGAGCGGATGGCCGCACGCCTCGACGTGGAGGTCGTCCCGGTATCCGATCCGGCCGAGGCCGCCGCCGCACCGGTCGTCGTGGTCGCCACCAACACCGGTGCCGGAACAGGACGTATCGCCCTCGAGGGCAAGTGGCTCGCGCCCGGGACCACGGTGCTGTCGATCGGTTCCACCATGCCCTCGTTGCGGGAGATCGACACCGACGTCGTCGACCGGGCCGCACTCGTGGTCAGCGACGCTCCCGAACAGGCCCGTATGGAGTCCGGGGATCTGCTCGCGGCCGACGAGAAGGGGCTCCTCGACGGCAAGATCGTGACACTCGCGGACCTCGCCATCGGCAGAGTGCCCGCCCACGACGCAGACGCGATCACCGTGTTCAAGTCGGTCGGCACCGCCTTGCAGGACCTGGTCGCGGCCAAGGTGATCTACGACAGGGCCGTGCAGAACGGAATCGGGACGACGGTGGACCTGCTGCGCACCAAGAAGCCCGCGGGGGCGTGAGCACCGTGGCGAATTGGGCCGAGCGAGTGGCGGTCGTGACCGGTGGCGGCAGCGGAATCGGACGCGCTGTCGCCACCCGTCTGGCTGACGACGGATACGCGGTCGCGGTGATCGACGCCAACGACGTGGGCGCCAAGCGTACGGCCGAGATCGTCTCCGGGACGGGCGGGCGCAGCACCGCCTACGCGGCGGATATCACCGACGAGGAGCGTGTCCGCACGGTGGTCGGCGAGATCACGTCCGACCTGGGAGAGATCGACGTCCTGGTCAATGCCGCCGGCATCTTCGACCAGAACCTGGATTTCGACGAGCTCACCTCCGCCACCTGGGAACGGGTCCTGCGCGTCAACGTCCTGGGTACCGCGAATGTGATGCGGGAGGTCGGAACGCTCATGGTCGAACGCGGCCGCGGCGCGATCGTCAACATCGCCTCGTCGGCCGGGCTCGTGCCCCGCGGCGGCGGGTCCGCCTACATCGCCTCGAAATACGCGGTCGTCGGTCTGACCCTGAAAATCGCTGCGGAGTACGCCGGTCGCGGGGTGCGTGTCAATGCCGTCGCCCCCGGGTGGATTCCCA
The DNA here is from genome assembly GCF_056402215.1 of Rhodococcus sp. P4_B6. Lineage (NCBI taxonomy): Bacteria > Bacillati > Actinomycetota > Actinomycetes > Mycobacteriales > Nocardiaceae > Rhodococcus > Rhodococcus sp. P4_B6. The sequence goes on from NZ_JBFUHV010000009.1 coordinate 56,612, forward strand.
CCGACCTGTTCACCACCAGCGCGGCAGCACTGCGGCGAGCCGGGGGATCCGTCCCCGACGACCCCTCACCCGTCGGGGGGAACATCCCGATGAACCGACCCGGAGATGCACAGGAGGTAGCGGCCGGAGTGTCGTTCCTCGCCTCCGCCGCAGCCGGCTACATCACCGGTGTCGTCCTGCCGATCGACGGCGGATACCTCGTCGGCTGACCGGCCGCTGTGCCGTGCCGGGCGCACCACTCGAGAAAGAACGAACAATGTTGTCACCAAACAATTTTCAACCGCGAGCAGTCGCGGACGACACCAACAGTGAGGTGTAGTCATGCATGTCACCGCAGATGCCGGCAGGTGCCGTGGTTACGGTAGCTGCATGCTCGAAGCCCCCGAGGTCTTCGATCTGGACGAAGACGAGAACAAGGTGATCCTGCTGCAGGAAAGCCCGCCCGAGTCCTTGCATACGAAGACCGACAGGGCGATTCGATCCTGCCCCGCCAAGGCGTTGGGAACCCGTGATGAGTAGGTTCGAGCGGATCGTCGTGGTCGGCGGTTCCCTCGCCGGCATGAACGTGATCCAGGAATTGCGGCGCCTGGGAAACTCCGGCGGCATCACCCTCATCGGCGAAGAGAAGGTGCGATCACCCTACGACCGCACCGAACTCTCGAAGAAGTTGCTCACCGGCTCGAGTGATCCGGACGATCTCTACTTGCTGACCGAGGAGGAGATCGACGAACTCGACCTCGATCTTCGCCTGGGCCGCCGGGCGACGTCGCTGTCGCTCGACCCGTCGCGGCACACTGTCACGCTCGACGACGGCACGGTTCTCGAATTCGACGCGCTGGTCGTGGCCACCGGCTCGCGGGCTCGGCGCCCCGCCTTCATGGGGCACCTCGCGGGTGTCCACGTTCTCCGGACGCTGCCGGACGCCCTCGCACTCAGAACCGAGTTGAACAGTGCCCGAGACGTTGTCGTCGTCGGTGCCGGGTTCATCGGTGCCGAGGTGGCGGCGAGCGTGCGCACCCGCGGACAGTCGGTGACCCTGGTCGATCCGCAACCGACCCCCTTGGGAACCGTCCTCGGGGCAATCGTCGGCTCTCACTTCGCGGATCTGCACACGAGTCACGGCACCGACCTCGAACTCGGGGTGGGCGTCCAGGAACTCATGGGAGACGGGCGGGTCAACGGGGTCAGGCTCACCGACGGACGAATTCTCCCCGCCGATCTGGTCGTGGTCGGGGTCGGCGGTGCTCCGGTGACCGAATGGCTCGACGGTTCAGGCGTGGAGGTCGACAACGGGGTTCTCTGCGACGACGGCGGGCACACCAACGTGCCCGGCATCTACGCTGTCGGTGACGCCGCCCGTTGGTACTCGGACTACTTCGGTGCGCAGGTGCGCAGCGAGCACTGGAACAACGCCACGCTGCAGGCGACGGTCGTCGCGGAGAATCTCATCGCCGGAACGAAACGGTCGACGCTGTCTGCTGTCCCCAGTTTCTGGTCCGACCAGTTTCGCAAGCGCACTCAGATGGTGGGCTGCCCTCTCCCCACGGATCAGGTGCGCTTCATGAGCGGTGCGCCGGGGGAGGAGAGGTTTGTCGCACTGTACGGCCGCGACGACCGGGTGACGGGTGTCGTGTCGTTCAACTCGCCTCGAGGCCTGAGCAAGTACCAGCACCTCGTCACCGCCCGAGCGTCGTGGTCCGAGGCAATCGGCTCGGCCTAGACCATCACTGAAAATGATAGTGGCCATCGGGACGCGTTGAACCCATCCATCTCCCCAATTGTCGTGGAGGCGGATAGATTCGGGATGCCGGCAGAGACCTGGGTCACAGGATCTGACTCTCGGGTCGCCGTAATTGCCGAACTATCACCAAGCGAGAGCTTCGTATCGTATTGCGCTCTCTCCCAATCTCACCCGCGGTTGCCTCGAAGGCAATGTGCCCGATGGAAGGAACCCCATTGTCGACTATTGACGGTAGAGACGGCGACGTCTACCAGGCCAGATGGCGAATGCTCGCTCTGCTCGTCCTCGGCTACGTCAGCCTGACGTTGAACTGGTTCAACATCGCGTCGGCCTTCACCCCCATCAGCGAGGACCTCGGCGTGAGCTTCGAGCAGCTCGCCATGCTGATCGCGCTGTTCGTGCTCGGCTACGGGGTCGCCCACGTCCCGGGCGGCATCATCGCGGCCCGACTCGGGATGAAGCGCACTCTCGTCCTCGGGATGGTGCTCCAAGGGGCCGGTGCGGCGCTGTCCGGCGTCGCGGTCGGCTTCCTCGACCTCGCCCTGTACCGAGTGATCGCCGGTGTCGGCGCGTCCATCTTCATCGCCGTCGCCGTCGCCGCGGTCAGTGTGTGGTTTCGTGATCACGAGATCAACCTCGCGCTGGGCATCGCGTGCGGTGCCGCATTCAGTACCGGTGTCGCGCTGGGTCTGTATGCGTGCATCTACGTGACCGACCTCGCGGGATGGCGTGGCATGCTCGCGATCTGCGGCATCGTCAATATCGTCTTGGCGGCGGCGGTGGCCGTGTGGTTCCACACCCCGCGCGGCGTCAGCGGACTCCACGGCGGCCGGATCAGCCGCGCCGGCCTGATCCGGGCTCTGGTCGACAAGCAGCTGTGGATCTACGGCATCGCCATGCTCGGTGTGTACGGCGCCTACTTCACCGCATCGCAGCTGTTCAGCGAGTACGCGGTCGCGCAACGCGGCTTCACACCCGGCCAGGGCGGTATGCTCGGCGCGATCCTGGCCCTCGCGGGAATCCCCGGCAGCCTGGTCGGTGGCAAGGTCGCGGACCTGGTCCGCAACTACCGATCCGTCATCGTCGTTCCCCTCCTGCTGATGGGGGCACTGATCGCCGCGATCCCCGTCGCCCCCGATGCCCTGCTGTGGTTCATCTCCTTCGCGATCGGATTCCTTTTCGTCTTCAGCTACCCGGCCTGGCTGGGTGTGCCCGCGGACCTGTCGAAGATCGATCCCGAACAGGTCGGCACCGCGGTCGGCGTGATGCTCACCCTCGCGGCGGTCGGCGGATTCATCGTCCCCGTGGTCTTCGGGCACATCGTCCCCGATCACGGTTTCGCGGCCGGTTGGATTGCTGTCGCGGCGATCTCGGTGCTCACCGCCCTCGTGGGTCTGCTGGGCAGGAAGCGAGCCGCCGAGCCGGTCGACGAAGACCGCAAACTCACAGTCGGCTGACTGTGCACCTACCACATCCCCTGTCGCGCTGTGAGATCCAGAGTGCGACCGACCGAAAGAAATGAGGAAGTAAGCAGATGAGCAGAATCATCGACATCTCCATGGTCACCGACGGTGACCCCACCCTCGAGGGCAAAGGCGTCATCTTCGAGCCGCACTCGCTCGGCGCCGAATGGAACCAGGAAAACTACGACATCGACCCGAATCACTGGCCCACGCCCGGTGCCGCGTTCGCGGTCGAACATATCGACATGAACTCGCACACCGGCACGCACATGGACGCACCGTGGCACTTCGGCCCGGTGATGGCGGACGGGTCGAAGCCGAAGACCATCGAAGAGTGGCCCATCGAGCGATGCATGGGTGACGGAGTCGTCATCGACATCAGTGATGCCGAAGACGGCGCGGAGGTCTCCCTCGAGGAAATTCAGCAGAAGCTGAAGGACATGAACTACACCATCAAGCCGGGCGACATCGTCCTCACGATGACCGGAAACGACAAGTACTGGGGGAAGCCGGAGTACACCACCCGTGGTGGCGGACCCAGCCGTGAGGCGCTCAAATGGATCCTCGAACAGGGCGTGACGGTCGTGGGAACGGACGCCTGGAGCTACGACCGTCCGTACGCCGCATGGGCCGCCGACTACCACAAGCACGGCAAAGACCCGAAGTACCTGTGGCCCTGCCACCTCCTCGGCCTCGAAATCGAATACGCGCACATCGAGAAGCTCGCCAACCTCGACCAGCTGCCTCCGCACGGTTTCAAGGTCATCGCGCTGCCCATCAAGATCGCCGGCGGCACAGCCGGATTCGTCCGGGCCGTCGCCATCGTCGACGAGGACTGACCAATGACCACTGTCGGCGAAGATGTGAAGTACGTGACCGTTCCCGGCCTGCAGGCCGATGCCGCCTGGCACTGGGCAGCGGAAGCCGGGAATCTGGTGTTCACCTCGGGAGCGGTGCCGCACGACGAGTCCGGTGACATCGGTGAGGACCTCTCGGCTGGGGCACAGGCGGACCGGGCGTTCGCGAACCTCGAGCGTGCCCTGCAGGCTGCGGGCAGTTCGATGGACCGCATCGTCAAGATCACCGGGTACCTGACCGACCCGGAGTCCCTCCCGGAGATTCGTACTGTCCGCGACAAGTGGATTCCGAACCGTCCGCCGTCGACGTTCGTGTACGTAGCCGGTCTCGTGGATCCCCGGATGCTGATCGAGTTCGAGGCGATTGCCGTCAAGAGCTAGAGGCTGCCGGTAGGTCTTCTCCTCGGCGCCGAGGAGAAGACCTACCGGTTTCGCCAGCCCATCAGCTGGGAAAGCGATTGGGCGAGTCCGAGCACCTCGTGAAGAACGAGATCCCGCGGCGGCATCTGTTCGCGGTAATTGGCGATCGACACCGACGCCGTCACCTCGCCTGCGGCGTTCCGGATCGGCGCTGCAATCCCACATGTGGCAGTGGTGACATCCCGGTCGCTGGTGGCGTAGCCATCGGCCACGATCTGCTTCAGCTTGGCCCGCAACTCGGCGGGTTCCGTGATCGTGTACTCGGTGAACGAACGCAGCGGCTCCTGGACATAGGTGTCGATGAACTCGTCGGGGCAGTATGCGAGCAGTACCAATCCGCGGGCTCCCGTGTGGAGGGGATAGGCGCGGTACGTATTCGCATAGGACAGGGTGGGAACGGGAATGCGGGGTTCGACGCTGGCAATGGCCACCGACGAATGCCCGTCCCGCTCGGCGATCTGAACGAATCCGTTGATCCGATCGGCGGCCGTCCGCATCAACGGTTCGCTCGTCGTGAAAAGGGGATGATCGCCGAGGTAGGCGGAGCCGATGGCGAACATCCGGCGACCGACGTAGTGCAGACCGGTTGTGTCGTCGCGCCTGACGAATCCCTTGTCACGAAGGTAGGTCAGTGTGCGGTGCGCAGTTGCCCATTTCGCTCCGGTGGCTTCGGCCAGTTCTTTCGCGCGCATCGGCTGTTCCGCGAGCAATTCGAGCATGTGCATTCCACGATCCATGCTCTGCATCGTGGAATTCTCGGACTTTTTCTCGGGCTCGTGCGCGCTGCTCACGCCCAAAATATACCATGGCTCGGTTTCGAAATGGATTCCGGTTCAACCAGACAGGGATTATTCGGCCTCGTGAATTATCCCCATGAAGCGCGGCGCTGTACGCGAGAAAAGGGGCGAAGAATTGAAGCCGGTAGTCCGTAAGGGGTCGACCAGGTCGTCGACCGGTTCGAGGGCGAGATCGTGTCGGGACGGTGGGCGGTCGGAAGTCGGATTCCGACCGGACTGAGCGCGGTGTCTCCGGAGGATATCGAATCCATCCGGAAAAGGAATATTGAATGGGCGGCGTCCACGGAGACCGCATATTCGGGGCCGGACGCCGACGATATACTTGTCCCGGACAAATGTCGTGAGTACCCGGAACCTGGCGGCCGGTAAGTTATTCGCTGCATTACCGTCACAGTTGCTCGGCCAGCCGGCGAATGCCGTGGCGAAGCCATCGGTGACCGGGATCGTCGGAATGGCGCGGATGCCAGTACATCATCTCGGTGATCGGGGCCAACGAAACCGGCGGCTCGAGCAGTCGAATGCCGGCGCTGCGGTGAAGTGCTCGCGCCAGGCGCTCGTACAGCACCGCCACCATCTCCGTTCCTTCCAGCAGGAATGGGGCGGCGACGTAACTGGTCGTCGACGCTTCGATGCGAAAGGGCAATGAGATTTCGTCGAACTGGGTCTCGGCGAAGGACGGCGGGATTCCGCCGGTGGCGGACAGGTGTGGAAACGCGCTGAACTGCTCCCGCGACATCGTCTCGCCCACAACGGGATGGTCCGCGGCGACCACACAGACGTGCCGGTCCGTGAAGAGGGGGGCGCTGGCGTAAGCGGTTCCGACGTGTCCCACGATCTCGCGTGGGATGATCACGAGATCAGCCCGCGCCTCGAGCAGCGGACCGAAGTAATTCGTTTGTGGCGGAGCGATATTGATCCGCACGTTCGGCGCTTCGCCGGCAGCCGCCCTGACGAACGAGCGGAGTAGGACGAGCGTGACATAGTCACTCGCGTGGATGGTGAACGTGCGGGTGTCACTCGCCGCGTCGAACGGTGCACGCACGGTCACCAGCGTCTCGATCGATCCGAGTATGTCGTGGACCAGGTATGTGAGGGACTCCGCGAGCGGTGTCAGCGTCATCGACGACCCGTCGCGGACGAGCAGGGGATCGTCGAAGAGTTTTCGCAATCGCGACAATGTGCCACTCATCGCCGGTTGCCCGACCGAGAGTTGCTTCGCAGCGCGAGAGACGCTCCTCTCCGACAGGAGGGCGTCCAGGCCGACGAGAAGGTTCAGATCAATTCGGTTCAGTTTCATTCGCATCTCTCGTCACCTCTCCGGACGTTCGCCGGCGGTCGATCATCAGTCGAAATGATACCTCTCATCGGCAAGATGTGACCAGCATGATCTCGCTAAATCGGCTGTGCCTCGGTATCTTTGGGATTGCCGAGCGGGCCGATCGGTACCTCTGCCCGCAACAATCCGGAGATGTCGTCCGTGGCCCGCTTCCAGCCGGCCGGACACGTCCTATCCGACTTTCGATGGAGTTGTCATGACTGTAAGGGATGGTTGGGCGGTACTGGACACCACGTCCGCGACCGCGGTCGGTGTCAGACGGGCGGGAGATGTCATCGACACGGTGGATCGCCGCTCGTACCTGCACGCCGGCCCGCAGGTGGAGCCCGGCGAGGTAGTGGGTCCGATGAGAGGTGCGATTCTCGGGGCGCTGGTGCTCGAGGGTGAGGCTCCCGATCTCGCGGCCGCCGGTGAACTGTTCGACGCGGGGAAGATCGATCTGCGGCCGTGTCACTCGGCATCCGCTGTCGGGGCGATGGCAGGCATCATTTCTCCCAGCACTCCGATGGTGGTGGTGGAGGGAGACGACGGGCACAACGCGTTCGCGCCGTTGAACGAAGGGCTCGGTCGAGCACTCCGGTTCGGTGCCAACGATGCCGCTGTGCTCGAGCGGCTGCGGTGGATGAGTACCGTCCTGACGCCGGTTCTCGACGACGCGTTGCGGGCGGTGGACGGTATCGATATCACCGCATTGCAGTCGGAAGGTCTTCGGCGCGGCGACGAATGCCACAATCGGAACGTGGCGTCGACGGCGGCGCTGACGATCAGGCTCGCGCCCGCCGTGGTCGAGCACGCCCCGGACTCGGGGACCGCCGCGGCCGTCCTCGATTTCCTCGCCGGCAATCCCCACACCTTTCTGTCTTTCTCGATGGCGGCAGCGAAGCTCGTCGCGGATGCCGCCCACCGCTGTGGAACCCGGGGGTTGGTGACAGCGATCGCGGGAAACGGCCGGCGGATGGGGATTCGCGTCAGTGGCCTCGACTCGTGGATCACGGCATCCGCGCCCGTAGGAGATCCGAAGCTGTTCGAGGGCTATACCGTCGACGATGCCTGCCCGATGATGGGTGATTCGCTCGTGACCGAGGTGATCGGGCTCGGCGCCTTCGCTCTGTCGGCGGCCCCCGCCATCAGTTCCTATATCGGGGGAAGCCCCAGCGTGCTCCAGGACTATGTGTCCGAGATGCGTCAGATCACCCGAGGGGGTAGTAGTCGGTTCCTGATTCCCGGCGAGGGTTTCCGGGGCACACCGATGGGAATCGACGTCGAAGCGGTAGCGCGTACGGGAATTTCCCCGGTGGTCAACAACGGATTCGCTCACCGAGATGCGGGGATCGGACAGGTCGGCGCGGGAATCACCAGGCTCCCCATAGAGCCGTTCGTAGCCGCGCACAACGCCTTGCTGGATCTGGGAGCAGGCGATTGGCTGACGTCAGCGGGAAGCCGGTGGGGTGAATGATCTGGGCGAGGCCTGCCAACGCCCTGCGCCACGTCGAGAAGCTCGACGCGCGAGTCACTCGCATCGTCGCGGGATTCGCTGCAAGCGACGTCTTCTGGTCGTCCGGTTGTGATCCGAGAAGGTTCCCCACCAATTCGGCGGGATCTCTGGTCGTGCCCCACATGTTGTGGGACATGAGCAATGGCGACGTCGTCGCGATCGACGACGTCGAGGTCGGATACGGCGGAGCGGCCCCGGGACGTGCCTTCTCCCTGCTCAGCGAGCTGGGTCTGAGCGATCCGGTGGCACGCGGGATTGCCTATTCACGAAGGTCGCTGACCCGGCTGGGATGCGACGGCCGCACGGTGCTGCAGTCGATCGCCCATTCGGATTGGCCAGGATTTCGATTGCACACTCCGACCAGGATCGGGACAGCGTGGGTTCTGCGTGTCACGGCGGACAATCTCGAGGACCGGCTGAGACCGGTTGGCGCAACAGCGGTGCGACCATCGACGGGCAGGATCGCCGCGATGATCGCGGACGAACTGGACCGCGACGATCTGCCCGGATGGGCTCGAGGTTCTCGGATCGCGCGGTACCTCCCCTCCCGCGATGCCGCGCGGAACGCAGGTTTCGTCGATCGGAGTGATCGGAATTCGCCTGCTCCGGATCGAAGCAGGGCGTATCAGTTGATCGTGGAGCAGGGAAGTCTGCAGTTGTGGTTCGAACTTCCGGACCAGCAGGGCGCCGGTGGGCAGCTGCCCCGGGACGCGTACGTCTTGATGCGGAATCTGCGGATTCCGAGGCCGAGTGGCGAGAGTGTCGTGGCAGACGATGATCGTCTTCGGTACGGCTACCGCTGACTCCGGGGCGGACGAACTCGCGGCTCCGTCCGGCCGATCGTCCCGATACTCACAACACCCGATGCATGTCCATTCACGAAGGAAGGTCGTCCATGGCGGAGCCGCTGTACTACCGCAGCGCGACGGAGCTGTCTCAGCTGATGCGTGCAGGAGAGCTCTCGGCGCGAGAAACCGTGTCGGCGCATCTCGAGCGCATCGATGAGGTCAACCCCGACGTCAACGCCATCGTGACGTACCTTCCGGAAGCTGCGATGGAGCAGGCGGCAGCCGCCGATCAACGGTTTGCATCCGGCGGGTGGGACGGCCCGCTCCACGGAATTCCCGTCGCCCACAAAGATAACCACCTCACCATGGGAGTCCGGACAACCTTCGGTTCCCGGATCCACGAGCACTACGTGCCCGAACTCGACGATCTCGTCGTGGAACGGATGAAGGCCGCGGGCGTCGTCACGCTGGGCAAGACCAATGTTCCCGAGTTCGTCGCAGGTGGTCATACCTTCAACGACCTTTTCGGTGCGACGCGCAATCCCTACGACCTCGCCGTGACCGCGGGCGGTTCATCGGGAGGTGCTGCCGCAGCTCTCGCCGCCGGCATGCACCCCATCGCGGACGGCAACGACATGGGCGGGTCTCTTCGACTCCCGGCTGGGTACTGCAATGTCGTCGGATTACGCCCGAGTGCCGGGCGGGTGCCCACCTACCCTGCGTCCGACGGCTGGTGCGGGCTGTCCGTTCAAGGGCCGATGGCACGCTGCGTCGACGACGTTGCGCTGCTGCTGTCGGTGATGGCCGGTCCGGACGGCCGGTCTCCCCTCAGCCTGGAGGAGCCCGGATCCCGATTTGCAACTGTCGCCGCAGACGGCCTTCGAGGTCGAAGAATCGCATTTTCCGTCGATCTTGGCGGAACCATTCCGGTGGACCCGGAGGTTCGCCGAGTCGTCGAACGCGCTGCGCACACGTGCCGGGAGGCAGGCGCGATCGTCGAGGAAGCATGCATCAGCTTCGACGGCGCGGGCGAGTGCTTCAGGACTCTGCGTGCGTGGCAGTTCGAAGCTGCGCTGGGTGATCTGTTCGACGCGAATCGGGAGTGGGTTCGGCCCAGTCTGTACGAGAACATGCTTGCCGGGCGACGACTCTCCGGTCGAGACGTCGGTCGCGCTGCGCGGCTCAGGACGGAACTCTTCCATCGCATGCGAGAGTTTCTGGAAACGTACGACGGTCTGCTTCTCCCGGTGTCGCCCCTCCCGGCGTTCGACGTCGACCTGCAGTTTCCCGCCTCGGTGTGTGGCGTACAGCAACCGGATTACCTCGGCTGGATGGAGTCCGCGTGCCACGTCACCGTGACCGGCCACCCGGTCATCTCTCTACCGGCGGGCTTCAGCGAAGCGGGGACACCACTGGGGATCCAGCTGGTCGGGCGACACCGCGCGGAGGACCAATTGCTCGATATGGCGAAGGATTTCGAGCAGCGGACGCGGCACGCGTGGACTCGCCCCCGATCGTGCGCGTCCGTCGATCACCGGCCCGGCGACGGACAGCGGGACTGACGATTCGAACGCAGGTTCGCACCGGTCTGGCGGGCCCAGGGCACGACGGCGTCGACGGACGCTACGAGACATGCACAGATGTAGCGTTCGAGTTCGCCCCCCGCACTGCTCAGATGCAGAAACTGATGCTGGCCGACCCCAGTGGCAGGTTGAGGCAGACGGCGATCGAACCGACTGCCGGGGTCGGTGACGGCGCGGCCGGCGCCGCGACAGCTGCGGGAGCAGCCAGAGTACCGAGCGACAGGGTCAATGCGATTGCGGCGAGTGTGGTGGCAATTCTGCTAGACATTGTGAAGGTCCTTGACTGAGTTACTGCGAGCCGGAGGTGACTCCTCTACAATCGTCCACCGATGTGACCTAGGTCACAACCCCGGTTCGTACTTCAGCGCAGCTCGTACCGGATCTGCGGACGGCCGGCCCTGCCGTACTCGGTGTGCCGGGTGAGCACCCCGTCGTCGGCGAGACGTTCGAGATACCGCCAGGCCGTCACCCGGGAGACCCCGATGCTGGCCGCCACCTCGGCCGCCGTCAGCGGTCCGGCAGCGTCACGGACGCACGCCGAAACGTGGTCGAGCGTCTGTGGTGCAACGCCTTTCGGGGATGCAGCGCGCTCGTCGGAGGTGCGTAGCGCGGACATCGCCCGATCGATGTCGTGCTGACTCAGTGCGTTGCTTCCGGCAGGCAGGGCGTCGCGGAATTCCCGGTACCGCTCGAGTTTGTCGCGGAACGCCGCGAACGTGAACGGCTTCAGGAGATACAACGCGATTCCGCGCGCCACGGCGGTGCGGACCATCTCCAGGTCGCGGGCCGAGGTCACGGCGATCACGTCGGGACTCGGTCGCACGCCGCTCAGTGCCGCCGCGACGTCGAGGCCGCTGGCATCCGGCAGGCCGATGTCGAGGAGGACGAGGTCGATGGGGTCGTCGCTGCCGTTCGCCGCGGCGACCGCCCGCATGGCGCCGTTGCCGTCGTGAACGACGGTGTGCACCGAAAAGCCCGGAATGCGTTCCACATACGCCCGATGGGCCTCGGCGATGAGTGGTTCGTCCTCGACGATCATCACGCGGATCACGAGGCGGCCCCCTCGATCGGGATCTCGACGACGACCATCGATCCGAGTGACGGCTCCGTGTGGATCGTCCCGCCGTGCCGGGCCACCACCTGGGCCACCAACGCCAGTCCGAGCCCGCGCTGACCCGACTTGGTGGAGTAGCCGCGCGTGACCGCCTTGTCGAGTTCGTCGGCGGGAATGCCGGGTCCGCTGTCGGCCACCCGCACCACCATCGTCGAATCCTCTTGACGGACGGTCACTTCCACCCACGCATCCTCTCCGGGGGATTCCATCGCGCCGCGGGCGGCGTCGATCGCGTTGTCCACGAGATTACCCACCAGCGTCACGAGTTCACGCGCACTGAGCGGCGCCACGGGCCCGAGAGCGGTGTCCTCGGTGACGGTCAGGTCGACTCCCCGCTCGGCGGCCACCCCAACCTTGCCGAGCAGCAGTGCGGCCAGGGCGGGTTCGTGCACCGCCGTCATCAAGCGGTCGATCAGTTCCTGCGACAACCGCAGATCCTCGGTGGCGAACGCGATCGCGTCGTCGTAGCGGCCCAGTTCGACCATCGTGATGATCGTGTGCAGTCGGTTTGCCGATTCGTGCGCCTGTGACCGCAGCGATTCCGCGAAGCCGCGCACGGAGTCGAGTTCGCCCATGATGCTTTGCAATTCCGTGCGATCACGCAGTGTCAGCACGGTCCCGAGACGCTGCCCCTCCCACGTCACGGGTTCCCGGCTGACGAGCAGCACGCGGTCGGGGGTCACGTGCACCTCGTCCCGGGAATCGTCGTCCTGCGACTGCCGCAGCGACTCCGGCAGCGCGGCCAGCGGGACGGGGCCCTCGGGGAGATCGAGGAGGCGGCGCGCTTCGTCGTTCACCACTTCGGCATTCGCGGTGTCACCGCTGTCGCGGCCGAGCACCACCAGGCCCTCACCGATCGAGTGCAGGACGGCGTCGTGATGCTCGTACATCTGCCGCAGCTCGTCCGGGGCCATCCCCAGCGTCTGACGGCGCAGGCGCCTGCTCAGCAGGAACGAACCTGCCGCCGACACCGCCAGACCGATCGCGGCGACCGCGAAGATGGTCGGCAGGCTCGCGGCGAACTGGTCGCCGATCTTCGCCCGGGTGACGCCGACGGACACCAGGCCCGCGATCCGGTCGCCGTCGTACACCGGTGTCACCGCCCGGATCGATGGTCCCAGCGAACCGGCGTACGTCTCCGTGAACGTCTCCCCGCGGAGCGCGCGCTCGATGTTCCCGGAGAACACGCCGCCGATCAGCTCCGGGTTGGTGTGAGTGAAGCGGATGCCCGCGGGCGTCATCACGACGATGAAATCGGTGCCGGTCGCGGCGCGGATCTGCTCGGTCTGGGGCTGGAGAACGGCCGTCGGGTCGGGGGACCGCAATGCCTCGACGGTGCCGTCCGACAGCGCGAGTGTGGTCGCGACGGCCGTGACGGCGCGCCGGGTGGTCTCGTCGCTGTCGCGACGCTGGTCGACGATGGCCAGCGCGGTCCCGGCGCCGATGACCAGCACCAACACGACGAGCTGCAGGAGGAAGAGCTGCCTCGCGACGCTCATGGGCCGTCTCGGCGGATGGTGCGGCAATGCATTTCTCCTGAACGTAATGAACACAAACTTCTCCAGCCAAGCGATCGCTTAGAAGATTCTTCCAAGACGTGATCGCGGTCACTCACCGGCCTCACCGATCAGCTTGCCACTCGAATTGGAGGACAATCCCATGAGTACTGCGACAGGGAAGACCAAGAAGCGCGACCGGACACACTGGTTGTACATGGGGGTCATCGTCGCCGTCGTCGCGGGCATCCTCGTCGGGTGGCTGGCTCCGGGAGTCGGCAAGTCGCTCGGCGTGCTCGGCACGATGTTCGTCGATCTGATCAAGATGATGATCAGCCCGGTCATCTTCTGCACGATCGTGCTCGGCATCGGATCGGTGAAGGCCGCCGCCAAGGTGGGCAAGGTCGGCGGACTCGCCCTCACCTACTTCATCGGCATGTCCACGGTCGCGCTCGGCATCGGTCTGCTGGTCGGCAACCTGCTCGACCCGGGCACCGGCCTGAACATCAGCGCCGACACCGCAAGCACGGGTGCGGCGCTCGCCGAGAAGGCCCACGGAGCCGGCGGCACCATGGACTTCCTCCAGTCGATCATCCCCACGTCGCTGATGTCCGCGCTGACCGAGGGAAGCGTCCTGCAGACCCTGTTCGTCGCGCTGCTCGTCGGCTTCGGACTGCAGGCCCTGGGCAAGCAGGGTGAGCCGATCCTGCGTGCAGTCGGCTCCGTCCAGAAGCTCGTCTTCAAGATCCTGTCGATGATCCTGTGGCTCGCCCCGATCGGTGCGTTCGGTGCCATCGCGAACGTCGTCGGCCAGACCGGCCTCGGCGCCGTCGTCCAGCTCGCCACGCTCATGCTCGGCTTCTACCTCACCTGCCTGATCTTCGTGTTCGGTGTCCTCGGATCCGTGCTCCGCGTCGTCGCAGGCGTCTCGATCTTCAAGCTGGTCCGGTACCTGGCCCGGGAGTACCTGCTGATCTTCGCCACGTCCTCCTCCGAGTCGGCCCTGCCCCGCCTGATCGCGAAGATGGAACACGTCGGCGTCGAGCGCACCACCGTCGGTGTCGTCGTCCCCACCGGCTACTCGTTCAACCTCGACGGCACGGCGATCTACCTGACCATGGCGTCGATCTTCATCGCCGACGCAATGGGCCAGCCGCTGTCCTTCCCCGAGCAGCTGTCGCTGCTGGTGTTCATGATCATCGCGTCCAAGGGTGCTGCCGGAGTCAGCGGCGCCGGGCTCGCCACCCTCGCCGGCGGCCTGCAGAGCCACCGTCCCGAACTGCTCGACGGCGTCGGCCTCATCGTCGGTATCGACCGGTTCATGTCCGAGGCCCGCGCGGTCACGAACTTCTCCGGCAACGCCGTCGCCACCCTGCTCGTCGGTTCCTGGACGAACACGATCGACAACGACCGCGTCCGCACCGTCCTCGACGGCAAGCTCCCCTTCGACGAGTCGACGATGGTCGACGATGGCCACGGCGAGGTCGTCGAAGAGCAGGCCACGGAGACCCCTGCCGCCGACGAGCCGAAGGTACTCGTGAAGAGCTGACACCCACTCCGRAGTAAACCTCTGTGCGCCCGGGCGATTCGAAGCCTGGGCGCACAGAGGTTTGTTGGCTACGTTGGTGCGCATGACGACACCTGTTCAGAACATCGGTATCAACACACTCGGCGGCACCCCGACCTCCCTCGGCGAATACGACGGTCGCGCCGTCCTCGTGGTGAACGTCGCCTCGAAGTGTGGACTGACCCCGCAGTACAAGGGCCTCGAGAAGCTCGCCACCGACTACGCCGACCGCGGCCTGACCGTGATCGGCGTCCCGTGCAACCAGTTCATGGGGCAAGAGCCCGGCACCGCCGAAGAGATCGAGACCTTCTGCTCCACCACCTACGGCGTCACGTTCCCGCTGCTCGAGAAGATCGAGGTGAACGGTGAGAACCGGCACCCGCTGTACGAGGAACTGACCAAGGCCGCCGACGCCGAGGGCGCCGCGGGCGACATCCAGTGGAACTTCGAGAAGTTCCTCGTCGCACCCGACGGCACCGTCGTCAAGCGGTTCCGTCCCCGCACCGAGCCCGAGGCGCCCGAGGTCGTCGAGGCCATCGAGGCGGTCCTGCCGAAGTAGGCGGCTTCGCCGCCCGTGCGCCTTTCTGGTAGCTCCGACTACCAGAAAGGCGCACGAGCTTTGCCCCTTGTTCACGTTCACCTGTCACGCTGGGGCCCATGACCGGACAGCTGATCGTGTCGGTGTCGGGGATCAAGGACGAGACGCGCGACTTCGCGGCCGCGTTCGCCGAGGAGATGGATGCGCGCGGCGTGCCGCTGTCGCTGCTCGTCGCCCCGCGCCTGAAGGACAAGTACCGCCTGGTCAACGATCCCGCGACGCAGGACTGGCTCCGTGTGCGCCGATCCCGCGGCGACGCCGTCGTCCTGCACGGATACGACCAGGCCGCCACCAAGCGCCGTCGGGCCGAGTTCGCCGCGCTGCCCGAGCACGAGGCGCGGCTGCGACTGCTCGCGGCCGACCGGGTGATGGAACAGACCGGGCTGCGCACCAGACTGTTCGCCCCGCCCCGCTGGCTGGCGTCGCAGGGCGCCGTCGCGGCACTGCCGTCCGCCGGGTTCCGGCTGCTCGCCGGGATGACCGCCATCCACGACCTCGAACGCGGGACGTCGGTGCGGTCGCGGGTGCTGGGAATCGGGGAGGGATTCCGCGCCGAACCGTGGTGGTGCCGGGCCCTCGTCCTCGGCTCCGGACGCACCGCCAAACGCGGGGGCGTGGTGCGCCTCGCCGTCACCGCCAAGCAGCTGGGCACGTCGGGCCCGCGGCAGGCGATGCTCGACGCCGTCGACCTCGCGCTCTTCCATGACGCGCGGCCCGGCGTGTACCGCTGGGAGCGGCGGATTTCGCAGATCGGTGCCGCCTGACCCGTGAGTACTTGTTAACCGCCCGCGGTTAACAAGTACTCACGGGGGCGTCAGGCCACCTCGACGCTCGACTCGCTCGGCATCGTGCGGAACTCGGTGCCCTCGGGCGCCATGTCCGAGTAGCGGCCGTAGAAGATGCCGGTGGCCTCGTTCGCGATGATCGCCTGGTGGATGGGCACCGCGACCCGCGGCGCGACGGCCCGCAGGTAGTCGATGGCCTCGGAGATCTTCAGCCACGGCGCCGCGGCGGGCAGCGCCAGCACGTCGACCTTCTGCTCGGGGACGAACAGGGAGTCGCCGGGGTGCATCAGCCGGGCCGGGTTGCCGGCGTCGCCGAGAAGGAACGCCGTGTTGTCGATCACGGGAATGTCGGGGTGGATCACCGCGTGCCTGCCGCCGGTGCCGGTGACGTGCACGTCGCCGATGTCGAACTCGTCGCCGGCGTGCACTCCCGTCCACGCGCCGCCGAGCTGGGCGGCGGTCTGCGGGTCGGAGTACAGCGCCGCGCCGGGGTTCGCCTCGACGAGGGCGGGCAGTCGCTGCTGGTCGACGTGGTCGGGGTGCTGGTGGGTCACGAGGATCGCGTCCAGTCCGGTGATGCCCTCGAATCCGTGCGAGAAGTTGCCCGGATCGAAGAGGATGGTGGAACCGTTCAACTCGACGAGGACGCAGCTGTGGCCGAAGTGAGTCAGTCGCATGAATTCGAGTATGCGCTTGCGTGCATGGCTCGTCCCTTCGTCCGATGCGAACCGCAGGCAGGTAGCCCGGTAAACTTCCGGGTGCCCGGTGTTCCACTCTGGGCTCGCGCACAACAACAAGGAGCAGCACGTGGCCCGTGTCGTCGTCGAAGTCATGCCCAAGGCCGAGATTCTCGACCCCCAGGGGCAGGCCATTGTCGGAGCGCTGCCGCGGCTCGGCTTCGCTGGAGTTTCCGATGTCCGTCAGGGCAAGCGGTTCGAGCTCGAGGTCGACGGCAGTGTCGACGACGCTCAGCTCGAGAAGATCGCCGAGGCCCTGCTGGCCAACACGGTGATCGAGGACTGGACCGTGAGGCGCGTCGAAGCATGAGCGCCCGCGTCGGAGTCATCACTTTCCCCGGCACCCTCGACGACGTCGACGCCGCCCGCGCGGTGACCCTCGCCGGCGGCGAGGCCGTGAGCCTGTGGCACGGCGACGCCGACCTCAAGGGTGTCGACGCCGTCATCGTCCCCGGTGGCTTCTCGTACGGCGACTACCTGCGGTGCGGCGCCATCGCCCGGTTCGCGCCCGTCATGGGCAAGGTCGTGCAGGCCGCGCAGGGCGGTATGCCCGTCCTCGGTATCTGCAACGGTTTCCAGGTGCTGTGTGAAGCGGGCCTCCTGCCCGGCGCGCTCACCCGGAACGAGGGCCTGCACTTCATCTGCCGCGACGAGTGGCTGAAGGTCGAGGCCACGTCGACGGCGTGGACGTCCCGCTACGAGACGGGTGCCGAGATTCTCGTCCCGCTCAAGTCCGGCGAGGGCCGCTACCAGGCGTCGGAGAACGTTCTCGACGAACTCGAGGGTGAGGGCCGCGTGGTGTTCCGCTACACCGGCGACAACCCGAACGGTTCGCAGCGCGGCATCGCGGGCATCTCCTCGGCCAACGGCCGCGTGGTGGGCCTCATGCCGCACCCCGAGCACGCCACCGAGGCCCTCACCGGCCCCAGTGACGACGGGCTCGGCATGTTCTACTCCGTGCTCGACAGCGTCATCTCCGCCTGATCCGACCGGCGCCGTGCGGGCCTCGGCCACGCACGGCGCCATCAGGCCATGTCTAGCTGACGGCGCGGATCACCACGATTTCCTCGAGGATCTGACCGACCTCGATGAGCCCTCGCCGCTCGAGCATCTCCCGCCGTTCGACGAGGACGGGTCCGAACGGGATCTCGGCCGTCGCGGCGACGTCGACCGTCATATTCTGCTCCTCGAGCATCGTCAGTGTCTTCTCGACTCCGCTCAGGCCGGACTGCGCCAGCAGCAGAACCCCGCCGTCGACGAGAAGGTCGGGGGCCTGGCAGCAGATCCGGTCGAGCAGTGCGCGACCGTTCTTTCCCGCATCCCAGGCGCGCGCCGGACCGCGGTCGGGCACGGTGTCGACGGATGCCGGGACGTACGGCGGATTGGAAACGACGAGCTCGAACCGCTCTTGGCGGACGTGTTCGGTGAGGTCTCCGTGGATCACCCGGATCCGGTGCCCGCGGGCGAGCGCATTGAGCCGAATGCTGATCGCCGCCCGCCTCGACACGTCCACCGCGGTCACCCGGCCCGCACCGGCGGCCGCGGCGGCCACGCTCAGCGCGCCCGTCCCGGCACACAGATCGAGTACCCGGGAGTGGGGACCGAGTCGCTCCGCCGCCAGGACACCGGCCAGCAACTGCGTATCGTGTTGCGGGCGATAGACTCCGGGAAGACGTAGCAGCATCGAAGACTCCTCGGTTGCCGGGCGCATCGGCGTACGCCAACCGAGTGCCACCGGGCGCTCGCCGTGGACGCCGTGCGTCTGATTACCGAACAGTTACCCCACTCGCCGCGGGGCCAATCACGCCGGCGGGTCCGACGGCCGTGGCGGCGATCCGGAAGACGCGCGGAACCCGAGGCGAACTGGCACGATCGACGGGTGACGTACACCGAGCAGTTGCGTGATCTCGCGGCCCGGCACGGGGTTGCGACGTCGTATCAGGGTTGGGACCAGCGGCGTCACGACGTGGGCGACGACACGCTCCGCAGCGTCCTCGCAGCGCTCGACGTCACCGCCGGAACGGAGGACGAGGTGCGGCGCGCCCTGTCGGAGTGCGACGTGGCGCCGTGGCGTCGGATGCTGCCGCCCGTCGTCGTCGRCAGGAACGGATCCGAGACCCGTTTCGTGGTCCACGTTCCGCACGGCGAGGCGGTGGACGTCACGATCGACACGGAGTCGGGCGCGACGGTCCCGGCACGCCAACTCCAGGTGTGGGTCGATCCGCGAGAGGTCGACGGTGTTCTCGTGGGGCGCGCGACGTTCGCCGTGCCCTCCGACGTTCCGTGCGGGTGGCACACGGTCCAGGCGTCCACCTCGGGCACCTCCTCGTCGTGCACGCTCGTGGTGACACCGGCGCGGTTGACCACTTCGGACGCACTGCGCGACCGCAGGCGCTGGGGTGTGCTCACGCAGTTGTACTCGATCCGGTCGCGTCGGTCCTGGGGTGTGGGGGATTTCGGCGACCTTGCGGATCTCGCGTCGATCTTCGGTTCCGTCCACGGCGCCGACTACGTTCTGGTCAATCCACTGCATGCCGCGCAGCCCCGACCGCCGATCGAGGCGTCGCCGTACCTGCCGACCACCCGCCGCTACGTCAACCCGCTGTACATCCGCGTCGAGAATATCCCGGAGACGGCGTACCTCTCGACGCGACGCCATGCGCGGATGCGCGACGCCGCAGCGCGATTCGAGAGGGCGAACGACCGGTCCGACCGGATCGACCGCAACCCGTCGTACCGGGCGAAACTCCGGGTGCTCGAACGGGTCTTCCGGATCGAGCGCAGCCCGAGCAGGCAGCACGCGTTCGAGGAGTTCTGCCGCGTCGAGGGGGACGGGCTGCGGGACTTCGCGACCTGGTGCGCGCTCACCGAGAAACTGCCGCCCGACGACCCGCGATGGACGACGAAGGCCGGTGCGCCGGACAGCGACTGGGTGCAGGCGCAGCGGCGCAAGCTGACGCCGCGAATCCAGTTCTACTCGTGGCTGCAATGGGTGTGCGACGAGCAGCTTTCCGACGCACAGGACGCTGCGCGCGCGGCGGGCATGGACATCGGGATCGTGCACGACCTGGCGGTCGGGGTCCAGCGCGGGGGCGCGGACGCGTGGTCGCTGGGAACGGCTCTGGCGGAGGGCATTACCGTCGGCGCTCCTCCCGACGACTTCAATCAGCAGGGCCAGCAGTGGAATCAGCCGCCGTGGCGGCCGGATCGGCTGGCGGAACTGGGGTACGCCCCGTACCGCGACATGCTGCGCACCGTCCTGAAGCACGCGGGCGGCCTGCGGGTCGACCACATTCTGGGACTGTTCCGGCTGTGGTGGATTCCCGCCGACGCGCAGACGCCTGCCGACGGAACGTACGTCACCTACGACCACGAGGCGCTCATCGGGATCCTCGCGCTCGAGGCCGAGCGGGCGGGCGCCGTGGTGATCGGCGAGGACCTCGGGGTGTTCGAGCCCGCGGTGCAGGACTACCTCGCCGAGCGCGGCATCCTGGGGACCTCGATCCTGTGGTTCGAGCACGACGGCGAGCGGCCGACACCGCCGGAGCAGTACCGGACCCTGTGCCTGACATCCGTGACCACGCATGATCTTCCGCCGACCGCCGGATACCTGGCCGGCGAACACATCGAATTGCGCTCGCGGCTCGGGCTCCTCGAACGCGACCTCGAACTCGAGAAGGAACACGACGCCCAGCAGCGCGAGGCCGTGCTCCAACTGGCGCGCGACCGCGGGTTGCTGGCGGACGACGCGTCGATACCCGACACCGTGAAGGCGCTGTACAGGCTGATCGCCCGGAGCCCGTCGCTGCTGTCGGGTGTCGCACTGGCCGACCTGGTGGGGGAGTACCGCATCCAGAATCAGCCGGGCACCGACGAGACCCAGTATTCGAACTGGAAGATTCCCCTCGCCGACGCGTCCGGGCGCGCGGTCCACGTCGAGGACCTCACGCACGGCGATTTCGGGTTCGTCGAGGACGCAACCCGCGCTTAGGGCGCGAGGGCGCGCATCGCCAGGTCGACGACGGCGTCCGCGTGCTCGTGGGTGAGGGGATGGGCTCCGGACTGCCAGCGGTAGAACATCGGCGCCATGAACAACTCGAACGCGAGAGCGAGGTCGACGTCGGGTCGCACCTGCCCGGCGTCCTGCGCCGAGCGGAACCGCGTGGCGACGAACTCGAACTGCGGCTGGTAGATCCGTTCGACGATCTGTTCCCTCAGGGCCGGGTCCTGCAGCGATTCGATGGACAGCGCCCGGAACAGCGGTTCGAAATCGGGGGACGTGAACTCGTCGACCGTGGCCCGCAGCACCAGCCTCATGTCGGCGGCGAGGTCGCCGGTGTCGGGCAGGGCCAGGGCCTCCTGGGCGCCGGCCGCGTTCTGTTCGTGCAGGGCGTCCACGACGAGTGCGCCCTTGGACCGCCACCAGCGGTAGATGGTCTGCTTCCCGACCTTGGCGCGTGCGGCAATGCCC
This sequence comes from Rhodococcus sp. P4_B6, assembly GCF_056402215.1. Taxonomy (NCBI): domain Bacteria; kingdom Bacillati; phylum Actinomycetota; class Actinomycetes; order Mycobacteriales; family Nocardiaceae; genus Rhodococcus; species Rhodococcus sp. P4_B6. Next base: position 77,860 of record NZ_JBFUHV010000009.1, read on the forward strand.
TCGATGCTGATCTTCCCGTAGGGCTGTTCGCGGATCAGCTCCTGCGTGGCCTGCAGGATCGCGGCGCGGGACCGTTCGGATCGGCGGGGATTGTCGGCGGACGGCATGAACGGATCCTAGACCAGACCAGACGAGACGTATCGTCTTGACTCGTCTGCGGCCGGATGTCATCATGTATCGAGACGGACCGTTCCGTCTCGGAAAGGATGAAGATGACCCGCTCACACATCGCCATGGTCAGCATCCCGGCGCCCGGGCACGTCAACCCCAGCCTGGAGATTCTCCGAGAACTCGTCGCGCGCGGGCACCGCGTGACGTACGCCAACGACGCCGCAGTGAAGGACGTCGTCCAGAGCACCGGAGCGGAATTCAAGGAGTACGCCTCGACGTTGCCGCGCGTGAACACCGCAGGCGCGGCGGACGCGTCCGGGAAGTCCTGGGACGGCGACACCATCGATCACCTCACCCTGTTCCAGGCCGAGTACGAGTCGATGCTGCCGCAGTTGCGGAGGCTGTACGAGGACGACCGCCCCGACCTGTTCCTCTACGACATCGCGGGAGGTCCCGCCCGCGTCCTCGCCGAGGAATGGAACGTGCCGACTGTGCAACTGTCGCCGACGTACGTGGCCTGGGAGGGCTACGAGGACGACATGAAATCGTTCGTGGACACCATGCGTGCCGACCCGCGTGGCGCCGCACTGTACGAGCGGCAGGGGAAACTGCTGCGGGACAACGGTGTCGAGACCGACCCGGACGAGTTCTACGGGCGCCCGGCCCGGGCGGTGGTGCTGATCGCGAAATCGATGCAGCCCAACGCCGACCGCGTGAACGAGGACGTCTATACGTTCGTCGGACCTGCGCTGCCCACCCGGCGGCCCGCCGATGGCCGGTGGGAGCGTCCGGCAGCCGCGGGCAAGGTGCTGCTCGTCTCGCTCGGCACCGCGTTCACCGATCACGCCGACTTCTACCGCCGCTGCATCGAGGCATTCGGCGACCTCGACGGCTGGCACGTCGTCCTGCAGATCGGGCAGCACGTCGACGTCGACGAACTCGGCGCCGTGCCCGGCAACGTGGAGGTCTACCGCTGGGTGCCGCAGTTCGACATCCTGGGGCAGGCCGACGCGTTCCTCACCCACGCCGGCATGGGCGGGTCCAGCGAGGGCATGTTCACGGGGACCCCGATGATCGCCGCGCCGCAGGCCACCGACCAGTTCGAGAATGCCGACGCGCTCGTCGCCGCGGGAGTGGCGGTGCGCGTGGACAGTTCGGACGTGTCGGCAGCCGGACTGCGGGACGCGCTCACCTGGGTCGACGCCGAGCCGGTCCGTCGCCGCAGTGCGGAGCTCGCCGCCGAGTTGCGTTCTGCCGGTGGCGTGGACGCTGCCGTCCGGGTCATCGAGGAGTTCCTGCGAAGCTGCGAAACGTGTCGGTGGTCACGGCTACTGTGCGGGCATGGCACTCACACTCGGCATGATCACGTTCGACACCACCGATCCGGGGCCGCTCGCGAACTGGTGGGCGAAGCAGACGGCGGGCACGGTCGAGCAGGAGAACGACGGCTGGTTCTACGTCGTCGCCCTCCCTGATTCCGCGCAGAAGCTGGCGTTCCAGAAGGTCGACGATCCCACTCCGGGGAAGAACCGCATCCACCTCGACCTGGCCTCCGAAGACCTCGACGGCGAGGTCGGCAGGCTGAGTGCCGACGGCGCGACGGAGGTCGGGCGGCACGAGATGGGCGGTTTCCGATGGGTCACGCTCGCCGATCCGGACGGCAACCAGTTCTGTGTCTCGGGTCCCCACCCGTGACAGCGGGTCCTGCATGATTGACCCCATGCCTTCCACTACGTGGGCCGACGCCCAGGGACTCTGCACCTTCGTCGATGCCTCACCGTCGCCGTTCCATGTGTGCGCGACGGTGTCGATGTTGCTGACCGGCAACGGTTTCACCGAGTTGCACGAGACCGACTCGTGGCCCGGCGAGCCCGGCCGGTACTTCCTGGTGCGCGGCGGATCCCTCATCGCATGGAGCACCGAGGGGGTGGGCCGGACGGCGCCGTTCCGCATCGTCGGCGGGCACACCGACAGCCCGAACCTGCGCGTCAAGCAGCACCCCGACCTCTCGTCGGCGGGGTGGCAGCTGGTGGGTCTCGAACCGTACGGCGGCGCGTGGCTCAACTCCTGGCTCGACCGCGACCTGGGCATCTCCGGGCGGCTGAGTGTGCGGGTCGGCAACACGGTGGAGGAGAAGCTCGTCCGCGTCGACGAGCCGATCCTGCGCGTGCCGCAGCTGGCGATCCACCTGTCCGAGGACCGCAAGGGCGTGCACCTCGATCCGCAGCGCCACCTCAACGGCGTGTGGGGCGTGGGTACCGAACGCCGGTCGTTCATCGACTTCGTCGCCGAGCGGGCGGAGGTGCCCGCCGACGCGGTGCTCGGGTGGGAACTGATGACCCACGATCTCGCGCCCAGCGCCCTGGTCGGAACCGAACAGGACCTCGTCAGCGCGCCGCGGCTCGACAACCAGGGCACCTGCTACGCGGGCACCCAGGCGCTGCTGTCGGCGGCCGAACGTCCCGGGGATCAGGTGCCGGTGCTCGCGCTGTTCGACCACGAGGAGGTGGGGAGCATGTCCGATCGGGGCGCGTTCTCCGATCTCCTGAGCACCGTCCTCGAGCGCATCGTCCTCGGTCGCGGCGGCGGTCGCGAAGAATTCCTGCAGACGATGGCCGGGTCGATCTGCGCGTCCGGGGACATGGCGCACGCGACCCACCCCAATTACCCGGACCGGCACGAGCCCGCCCACCACATCGCCGTCAACGGGGGACCGGTGCTCAAGGTCAACCAGAACCTGCGCTACGCCACCGACGCGGCCGGGGCCGGTGCGTTCGCGCTCGCCTGCGACCAGGCCGGTGTGCCGCTGCAGCGGTACGTGCACCGGGCCGATCTGCCGTGCGGTTCGACCATCGGCCCGATCACCGCGTCCAGGACGGGGCTGAGCACCGTCGACGTCGGCGCCGCGCAGCTGGGAATGCATTCCTCGCGGGAGCTGATGGGTGCCCGTGACGTGCGCGCCTATTCCGACGCCCTTGCGGCCTTCCTCACACCGACGGCGTGACGGGGAGGGGCGAGGAGCGCCAGGTCGGTGCCGGAACGAGCCGCCGGATAGACTGACGTACGGCTCGTCGCCACCCGGCTTGCGCCGACCGTGACTCCCGGCTTGCCTCTCTTGACTCCCGTAGGGAAGGGACCCCACCTCCAGTGTCAGCACACCCGGTCGATACCGTCACCGCCGCCACCGCGACCCCCGACGTCGCACAGCCTTTCAAGGAGCTGGGTCTCAAGGACGACGAGTACGCCCGCATCAAGGAGATCCTGGGCCGGCGCCCCACCGAGGCCGAGCTCGCGATGTACTCGGTGATGTGGAGTGAGCACTGCTCCTACAAGTCGTCCAAGGTGCACCTGAGGTACTTCGGTGAGACCACGACCGACGAGATGCGGTCCTCGATGCTCGCGGGCATCGGCGAGAACGCCGGCGTCGTCGACATCGGCGACGGCTGGGCGGTCACGTTCAAGGTCGAGAGCCACAACCACCCCTCCTACGTGGAGCCCTACCAGGGCGCGGCCACCGGCGTCGGCGGCATCGTCCGCGACATCATGGCCATGGGCGCCCGTCCCATCGCGGTGATGGACCAGCTGCGTTTCGGTGCGGCGGACGCCCCCGACACCCGCCGCGTCGTCGACGGTGTGGTGCGCGGCGTCGGCGGCTACGGCAACTCGCTGGGCCTCCCCAACATCGGCGGCGAGACCGTCTTCGACGAGTCGTACGCCGGTAACCCCCTGGTCAACGCCCTCTGTGCCGGCACGATGCGGGTCGAGGACCTGCACCTGGCGTTCGCGTCCGGCGCCGGCAACAAGATCATCCTGTTCGGTGCGCGGACCGGCCTCGACGGCATCGGCGGCGTGTCCGTGCTGGCGTCCGAGACGTTCGACGGCGACGAATCAGGTACCGGCCGGAAGAAGCTACCGGCGGTGCAGGTGGGTGACCCGTTCACCGAGAAGGTGCTCATCGAGTGCTGTCTCGAGCTGTACGCCGCGAAGCTGGTGGTCGGTATCCAGGACCTCGGCGGCGCCGGGCTGTCCTGCGCGACGTCCGAGCTGGCCGCGGCCGGCGACGGCGGCATGCACATCAACCTCGAGCAGGTCCCGATGCGGGCCACCGGCATGACCGCCGCCGAGGTGCTCTCCAGCGAGTCGCAGGAACGCATGTGCGCGGTCGTCACCCCCGAGAACGTCGACGCGTTCATGGAGGTCTGCAAGAAGTGGGACGTCCTGGCCACCGTCATCGGTGAGGTCACCGACGGCGAGCGCCTGACCATCTCCTGGCACGGCGAGACCGTCGTCGACGTGCCGCCGCGCACCGTTGCCCACGAGGGCCCGGTGTACGAGCGCCCCGTGCAGCGTCCCGCGAGCCAGGACGCCCTGGTCGCCAACACCACCGCCGGCCTGACGCGCCCGGAGTCGGCCGACGAGCTGAAGGCGACCCTGCTGAAGATGCTCGCGTCCCCGGCGCTGTGCAGCCGCAAGTGGATCACCGAGCAGTACGACCGCTACGTGCGCGGCAACACCGTCCTGGCCGAGAACGCCGACTCCGGTGTGATCCGCGTCGACGAGAAGACGGGCCGCGGCATCGCGCTCGCCACCGACGCGTCCGGCCGCTACACCGCGCTGGACCCGTACACCGGTGCGCAGTTGGCACTCGCGGAGGCGTTCCGCAACGTCGCCGTCACCGGCGCCACCCCCAAGGCCGTCAGCAACTGCCTGAACTTCGGGTCCCCCGAGGATCCGGGCGTCATGTGGCAGTTCCAGCAGGCCGTCCGCGGCCTGGCGGACGGCTGCGCGAAGCTCGGCATCCCCGTCACCGGCGGCAACGTCAGCTTCTACAACCAGACCGGCTCGACCCCGATCCTGCCCACCCCGGTGGTGGCCGTGCTCGGTGTCATCGACGACGTGCACCGTCGCATCCCCACCGGTCTCGGACTGGAACCGGGCGAGACGCTGATCCTGCTCGGCGACACCCGCGACGAGTTCGACGGGTCCATCTGGTCACAGGTCGAGCACGGCCACCTCGGCGGCGTGCCGCCGAAGGTCGACCTCGAGCGGGAGCAGTTGCTGGCCGACATCCTCCTCGCGGCGTCCCGCGACGGACTGGTGTCGGCGGCGCACGACCTGTCCGAAGGTGGTCTCGCGCAGACCGTCGTCGAGGCCGCGCTGGCCGGGGAGACGGGCTGCCGCATCCTGCTTCCCGACGACGCCGATCCGTTCGTCACCCTGTTCTCCGAGTCGTCGGGCCGCGTGCTCGTCGCGGTCCCCCGCACCGAGGAAACTCGCTTTACCGGTATGTGCACGGCCCGTAACCTCCCGTGGGTGCGCATCGGTGTGGTGGACGAGGGCTCCGATTCCGTCGAGGTCCAGGGCCAGTTCTCGGTCTCGCTGGCCGAGCTGCGCACGACGTTCGAGGGAACTCTGCCGGCATTGTTCGGGTGATGAATGGTCGAATCGGGGGCATTGGAGAGGGTTGACAGGGGGCCGCGGGAACTCTCGCGGCTGGTTGATCCTGCACTCCTCCACGGTCCCCGACTCGACCGGACCTGGCGTTTCCTTCGGCTCGACTTCACCGGCATCGCGTTCGCGACGCTGTTCTTCTGCTGGTCGCTGACGCCGTCGCTGCTGCCCCGCGACTGGCTGTTCCAGGGGCTGATCGGCGGCATCAACGCCGCGATCGGCTACACGGTGGGAACGGCGATCGGCTGGCTGGTCCGCCGCTACTTCCTGCGGCACCGGTCGTGGTGGCCGCTGCCGGAACCGTGGTCCACCGGCCTGCGCGTGCTCGTGACGGTGACGTGCGTGTCGGTGAGTCTCGTGATGCTCGCGTACTCCGCGGCGTGGCAGCGTGAACTCGCCGCGCTGATGGGGGCGGAGGGCACCACCACCACCGGCTACATCCGCACCGGTGGCCTGAGCCTGCTCGTGGGTGCCGCGATCATCTCCGTGTGGCGGCTGCTGCGCGAACTGGTGCGGTGGATCGCGGCGCGACTCATCCGGCGGTGGCACCTCGCGATCCCGACGGCCACCACCGTCGGCATCCTCATCGTGACGGTGCTGTTCTTCCTGCTCGTCGACGGCGTTCTGATGCGCGGCGTCTACGCCACCACGAATGCGGCGTTCAGCCTGCAGAATTCGACCACCCGCGACGGCGTCGAGCAGCCGCTCGATCCCGAGAAGTCGGGCAGCCCGGAGTCGCTGGCGCCCTGGGACACCCTCGGGTACGAGGGCCGGAACTTCGTGTCCCGCGGCCTCGACGCCGACGAACTGACGGCGGCCAACGGCACCCCGGCCAAGGATCCGATCCGGGTCTACGCAGGACTCGAGACCGCCGAGGACCCCGACGAACGCATGGACATCGTCATCGACGAACTCGAGCGGACCGGCGCGTTCGCGCGCAAGGTCCTCGTCGTCATCCCCACCACCGGTACAGGCTGGGTCAATCCGACTGCGGCGCAGGCGATCGAGTTGGTCCACAACGGCGACACGGCGCTGGTCGCCGGCCAGTACTCGTTCCTGCCGAGCTGGATCTCGTTCCTCGCCGACCGGGAGAAGGCGGCCGAGGCGGGAAAGATGCTGATCGACCGGGTGCACGAACGGTGGTTGCAGGAACCCGAGGCGACCCGCCCCAAGCTGCTCGTCTACGGCGAAAGTCTCGGCACCCAGGCAGGGGAGGGCGCCTTCGACACGCTGAGCGACATCCGGCAGACCGTCGACGGTGTGCTGTGGGTCGGGCCGCCCAACTCGAACCGGCTGTGGGGGCAGCTGGTTCAGCGCCGCGACCCGGGCACTCCCGAGGTCGACCCCGAGTACTCGGCGGGTCTGGTGGTGCGGTTCGCCGACGACTCCGCCGACATGGTCGAGGACCCGGGGGAGTGGTTGTCGCCGCGCATCCTGTACGTCCAGCATCCGTCCGATCCCGTCGTGTGGTGGTCGCCCGACCTCGCGTTCACCCGGCCCGACTGGTTGAAGGAACCGCCGGGCGACGATCGCTCGCCGTCGATGAAATGGTTTCCGTTCGTGACGTTCTGGCAGGTGTCCGCCGACCTCACGAACGCCGCCGGGGTGCCCGACGGGCACGGCCACAATTACGGAACCCTCGTCCTCGACGGCTGGATCACCGTCGCGCAGCCCGAGGGGTGGACGCCCGCCGACACCGAACGTGTCCGGTCCACCCTCGAATCCCTCGCCGGGACAGAGGGTCCGGAGAAGTGACCAGGCTCGCCTCCGTGGCCGGTGCGGCGGCGGCCGTGCTGTGGAACAACGTGGTGCTGCCCGGTTCGGGCCTCGGCCCGTACGGGCGGGCCGTCGCGGGCGGCGCGCTCGGACTGTCGGTGGTGGGAGTCGCCCGCACCGCGGGGTACGGCGTCGACGAACTCGGGCTGTCCGCGTCGGCGCTCCGGTCCGGGCTGCGGTACGGCGCCGTGGCGTCGGTGATCCCGCTCGCCGGATACGCGATCGCGCTGAGCGTGCCCGCCGCGCGCAGGCGGGTTCCGACCGGCGACCGCGCCACCGATGTCGCCCGCTGGGTGGGGTTCCGGATCCCCGTGGGGACCGTCGCGCACGAGGAACTGCTGTTCCGCAGCGTCCTGTCCGCGATGCTGCGACGGGGCTGGACACCCACCACGGCGTACGCCCTGCACGCCGTGACGTTCGGGCTGTGGCACGTGCGCGCGGCCCGGATCGCCGGTGACCCGATCGGCGCGAGCGTGCTGCTCACCGGTTCCTCTGCAGTGCTGTTCGAGTGGTTGCGACGGTGCAGCGGCAGCGTCGTAGCCCCTGCTCTACTGCATCTTTCGGTCAACGTCGGCGGGGTGGTGGCCGCCGAAGCCGTGCGGGCCCGCACAGTAGATTGAGCCCATGCCGTCGCGTCGAGCCGTAGATCCCGCCGAACTGAGGACCGCCGTACTCGAGGTCGGTCCGTGGCTGCGCGGCGACACCGAGGAGAAGCCGTCCCGCACCCAGCTGGCCGCGGCGGTCCGGCTCAGCGCACGGACGCTCGAGCAGGTGGCACCCGGGTCGAGCGTGGAGGTGCGGGTTCCCCCGTTCGTCGCGGTCCAGTGCATCGAGGGTCCCCGGCACACCCGCGGCACCCCGCCCAACGTCGTGGAGACCGATCCGCGGACGTGGCTGCTGCTGGTGACGGGACTGCTGGATTTCGACGGCGCGACGTCCGGCGGCGAGGTGTCGGTGTCGGGGAGTCGTGCAGGGGAGATCGCCCACTGGCTGCCGCTGCTGCGCGTGTAGTCACCCCAGCCACAGCGCCAGGGTGCGCGGCCGGCCGCTCGATCCGGTGTCGGACGGGCGCACGGCGAGGACCTGATGGATCGTCAGGCGACCCTTCTCCTCGAACCCCAGGGCGCTGGCCGCGAGATACAGCAACCAGGTGCGGGCCCGCGCCCATTCGGCCTGTTCGTGGCTGAGGGTGATCCCGACGACGGACACGTCGTACTTCTCGGCGGCGTGGATCGCCATCGAACCCCACCCGCAGCCCACGCCCAGCAGTCGCATGCCCGACTGGAGTCCGAGCTTGCGGCAGACGTGTACGGGAAGGGGGATGCCCATCGCACCTTCGAAGGCGCTCAGCAGACGTTCTGCGGCGGTCGGAGCCGTGCTGCGGACGTTCATCGGAACAGCCCCCGCTCTGTGGTTCGAGGATGCTGATCGATACCGAAACCAATCTATTTTCGTCCCGTCGTCCGGGAGTCGGGCCGGTTCGATCGGCACCGTGGGAGAAGCGGCGGCGCGGGGCACGTAGACTGACCTTGCCCCTCACACGCCCATCCCCAGGGAGCACCCCGGTGACCAGAGCCGATCTGTCGGTCCACAGTCCTAATCTTCTCTCTTCGAACCCGTCCGACGAGGACGAGAACGAGCCCCGCGAAGAATGCGGAGTCTTCGGCGTCTGGGCGCCGGGAGAGGATGTGGCGAAACTCACCTACTACGGGCTTTATGCTCTGCAGCACCGTGGTCAGGAAGCGGCGGGCATCGCCGTCGCCGACGGTTCGCAGGTGCTGGTCTTCAAGGACCTCGGGTTGGTCAGCCAGGTGTTCGACGAGCAGACTCTGGCAGCGATGCCGGGCCACGTCGCCGTCGGTCACTGTCGCTACTCCACCACGGGCTCGACCACGTGGGAGAACGCGCAACCGATCTTCCGCACCACCGCGGCGGGCAGCGGCATCGCCCTCGGCCACAACGGCAACCTCGTCAACACGGCGGAACTGGCGCAGCGCGCCCGTGCGGCGGGCCTCGTCAACGACAAGCGCCCCGGCGGCGCCACGTCCGACTCGGACGTGGTCGGCGCCCTCCTCGCGCACGCCGCCGCGGACAGCACCATCGAGCAGGCGGCCATGACGCTGCTGCCGACGCTGCGCGGCGCGTTCTGCCTCACGTTCATGGACGAGCACACGCTCTACGCGGCGCGTGACCCGCACGGCATCCGCCCCCTGTGCCTCGGACGACTGGACCGCGGCTGGGTGGTGGCCAGTGAGACGGCCGCACTCGACATCGTCGGCGCGTCGTTCGTCCGCGACATCGAACCAGGCGAACTCCTCGCCATCGACGCCGACGGCGTCCGCTCCTCCCGCTTCGCGAACCCCGAGCCCAAGGGCTGCGTGTTCGAGTACGTGTACCTGGCTCGTCCGGACAGTGTCATCGGCGGACGTTCGGTGCACTCGACCCGCGTCGAGATCGGCCGTCGCCTCGCCACCGAGCACCCCGCCGAGGGCGACCTCGTCATCCCGGTCCCCGAATCGGGCACTCCCGCCGCGGTCGGGTACGCGCAGGGATCGGGCATTCCGTACGGCCAGGGTCTGATGAAGAACGCCTACGTGGGCCGCACCTTCATCCAGCCCTCGCAGACGATCCGCCAGCTCGGTATCCGCCTCAAACTCAACCCGCTGAAGGAAGTCATCCGCGGTAAGCGCCTCGTGGTGGTGGACGATTCGATCGTCCGCGGCAACACCCAGCGCGCGCTCATCCGGATGCTCCGCGAGGCAGGCGCCCTGGAGATCCACGTCCGGATCGCGTCGCCGCCGGTCAAGTGGCCCTGCTTCTACGGCATCGACTTCGCCTCCCCGGCCGAGTTGATCGCCAACGGTGCGGGTGGCGGCGGCGAGCCCGGCAGCTTCGACGAGATGCTCGAAGGGGTGCGCCGCTCCATCGGCGCCGACACCCTCGGCTACATCTCCACCGAAGGCATGATCGCGGCCACCGAGCAGCCGGCGTCGCGACTGTGCGCGGCCTGCTTCGACGGCACGTACCCCATCGCGCTCCCCACGGAGACGTCGATCGGAAAGAACGTTCTCGAGGGAATGCTCGAGAGCGCGGCAGGCGGTCCCGCGACGCGGGAGAACGACAACGCGAACGCCCTCAGTCGGCCGTAGGCCGGTACATCGGGAGCCGGCCGGAGAACGTACTCCGGTACCGTAAGGACGCAATCACAGCACTCGATTGCCCGACCGACACGATTTTGACGAGCAACAGAAGGCTGGAGTAACAACCACATGACCGAGGATCCGACAAGTCGCCCTGGCGCGTCCTACGCCGCCGCAGGAGTGGACATCGCCGCAGGCGATCGGGCGGTGGAACTCTTCGCTCCCTTGGCCAAGCGCGCCAGCCGTCCCGAGGTTCTCGGTGGTCTCGGTGGATTCGCGGGACTGTTCTCGCTCAAGGGTGACTACAAGGAGCCGCTGCTCGCGGCGTCCACGGACGGTGTGGGCACCAAGCTCGCCGTCGCCCAGGCGCTCGACAAGCACGACACCGTGGGTCTCGACCTGGTCGCGATGGTCGTCGACGACCTCGTCGTCTGCGGTGCCGAGCCGCTGTTCCTGCAGGACTACATCGCCGTCGGGCGCGTCGTCCCGGAGCGGGTCGCGGAACTCGTCAGCGGCATCGCCGAAGGCTGCATCCAGGCCGGTTGCGCGCTGCTCGGTGGCGAGACGGCCGAGCATCCCGGTGTGATGGCGGACGGCGACTACGACCTGTCCGCGACCGGTGTCGGCGTGGTCGAGGCCGATCAGGTGCTGGGCCCCGACCGGGTCCGTCCCGGCGACGTCGTGATCGCGATGGGTTCGTCCGGACTGCATTCCAACGGTTACTCGCTGGCCCGCAAGGTGCTGCTCGAGATCGATCACATGAGCCTGACGGCGCACGTCGACGAGTTCGGCCGCACGCTGGGCGAGGAGATGCTCGAGCCCACGAAGATCTACGCCAAGGACTGCCTGGCGCTCGCCGCCGAGACCGACGTGCGCACGTTCTGCCACGTCACCGGTGGTGGACTGGCCAACAACCTCGCGCGGGTCATGCCGAAGGGTCTGGTTGCCGAACTCGACCGCGGCACCTGGAGCCCCGCTCCGATCTTCGCGATGATCGCGCAGCGCGGACGCGTGGAGCGGGCCGAGATGGAGCAGACGTTCAACATGGGCGTCGGCATGGTCGCGATCGTGGCGCCCGAGGACGTCGATCGTGCGCTGGCCGTCCTGACGGCGCGGCACATCGACTGCTGGACGCTGGGCAGCATCAAGAAGTCGCACGACGTGTCCGCCGAGCGCGCGATTCTCGCCGGCGACCACCCGAGGTTCTAGGGTCGGACGCCGTCTGTCGGAACGGGGCGAGCTAGTGGCCCCGACCGGCTGAAGATGTGGAAATGAGGGGGAGCCGGTACCGGCTCCCCCTCATTTCTGTGTCTTCAGATCTCAGCGCCGCCAGTCGTCGTCGTCCTCCCGGGAGTGACCCTCCCTGTCGGCACGCTGGTCAGCGAAGACCTCGTCCCGATGCGAGTTGGACGACCCACCTGAGAGCTCTCTTTGCAGGCTGTCAAAATCCGTGGTCGGTACGCTGTACTTCAGCTCGCGTGCAACCTTGGTCTGCTTTGCCTTAGCCCGGCCGCGGCCCATGGCTGACCCCCTCGCGCTTTCGCGGGGCGGCCTGGGGAATTTGGCGGCCCCGTTTGAGTGTGTAAGTTCCTGCCCCACACTCTAGCGTGGAAAAGTCCCTCGCGCTTCCATCCACACCCCGAACCGGTGTCTGTTTAGTCTCATCGCGGTCGCGAGCTGCCCCGATGCGGGCATTTCGACTTCAGAAGACTCCCGGAATTGCCCGGACCGTCCCCACCCGGACGCCGCCGCCGAGCACGGGCTGCGATGCGAGGGCGGCCAGGTCCTCGGTCCATTCGGCGCCCATCCGGTGGAGAAGCGCTGCGGCGAGGGGCAACCGGGCCCGTTCGTGACCGTCGTCGATCTTCAGCGCGAACGCCGAGCCGTCGGGGAGCGCGCCCGCGTAGACCCCGTCGGCGCCGGCCTTCGTCATCAGCCCGGGAACGACCGGCATCAGGCGCGCGTCGTCCTTGCCGGTACCCGAGACGAGATACGGGTGCTCGCGGACGGCGTCGGCGACGGCGAGCTCGGGGGAGCCGGGCTCGGCGGTGACGAGCCGCGCGAACGCTCGCGCCAGATGCGTCAGCGACAGCGGGACGATCGGCAGCCCGCATCCGTCGATGCCGAGTTCGGCGTCGACGTCGCCGCTGATCGAGCCGAGCGTCTCGACGACCGCGAGTTGCAGGGGATGCGTCGGCTCCAGGTAACTGTCCAGCGGCCAGTCGTTGGCCAGGCACGTCGCGAGCATCGCCGCGTGCTTGCCGGAGCAATTCATGTACACCGGGCGGGGGAGCTCCCCGGCGGCCAGCAATTCGGCCCGCGCGAGCTCGTTGGAGGGCAGATCCGCGGGGCAGCGGAGCTGATCCTCGTCGAGGCCGTACCGGGCGAGGAGCCGCTCGACGAGTTCGACGTGGTCCGACTCGCCCTCGTGGGATGCGGTCGCGATCGCGAGCTCTTCGGAACTGGTCGGTTCGAAGCCGTTCCGCAGCATCGTCACGGCCTGCCACGGCTTGTTCGACGATCGCGGATAGATCGGTGTGTGCACCTCGCCGAGGGCGAGCGCGATCTCGCCGTCCGCGCTGAGGATCACCGCGGAACCACGGTGGACGCACTCACGGAATCCGGAACGGACGACCTCGACCAGTTCGATGCTCAATACGTGACCTGCACTTCCAGTCCGGCGATCCGTCGGCGGGCCTTGTCCGCGACGGTCGGAGCGAGGTTGTCCTGCTGTTCGAGCAGCGCCACGAACCGTTCCGGGTCGCGGCCGGTGAACAGATCGCGCACGGTGACGCCGTGCCCGGGCACGTGGATGTGGTGGACGGCGTCGCCTGCGGTGATCGACCCCTCGGTCACCACCCGCAGGTACGCACCCGTGTCGCCGCGTTCGGAGAACCGCTTGACCCACCTCGGCTCGGCGGCCCACACGCCGAACGTGCCGCACGGCGTCCTCGGGCCTGCCACCTCCAGTTCGGTGGTGCCGATCCGCCAGCGCTCGCCGATCACGGCGTCGCTCGCGGCGATGCCGTCCAGGCGGAGGTTCTCGCCGAACCATCCCGGGGGCAGTGCGCGGCCGAGTTCCGTCGCCCAGCGCTGCGCCTCGTCCTCCTGGTACGCGTAGACGGCCTTGAACGGCCCGCCGTGGTATTCGGTGTCGCAGACGCGGTCGCCGGCCAGTCCGGCGGTCGTGACGGACACCGGGCCGTCGACGGGCCGCTTGTCGATCGCCGTGCGGGTCACCCGCCGGGTGCCGCTGTCGCGTTCGGTGTGCAGCACGCAGACGGCCAGCACCTCGCCGGCCGCCGCGGTGGCCCCGCTCATCGGCCCCGGAGCCGGTCGACGGCGGCGCGGCCGGCCTGGACCGCGTCGTCCGCGGGCACCGAGTCGGGGTCGATGGACGCGGCGCAGGAGCCGACCACCAATTCGGTGTCGGTGGGGATGGACCGTTTGACGAGGGCCAGCGCGATGGGGCCGAGTTCGTGATGGTCGATCACAGTGCCGATCCGTCCGACCGCGCGGCCGCCCGCCGTCACCGGGTCACCGGGTTCCGGCCTGCCCTCGGCGCTGCCGTCGAGGTGCAGCAGGACCAGGTGTCGCGGCGGCTTGCCGAGGTTGTGGACGCGGGCGACCGTCTCCTGACCGCGGTAGCAGCCCTTCTCGAGGTGGACGGCGCCGTGCTCGGCGGGACCGCCGATCCAGCGGACCTCGTGCGGGATGGTGCGGTCGTCGGTGTCGAGCCCGATCCGGGGACGCACGGCGGCCACCCGGAGGGCCTCGAACGCCCACGTTCCGGCGGGGGCGGCGCCGGCGGCGGTGAGCCGGCCCCACCACGTCGCGAGTCCTTCCCGCGGGACCAGCAGGTCGAAGGAGTCGGCGGTCGGCCACGGCATGCGGCGGACGAAACCGCCCCCGGCCACCACGGCCGCGGCGTACGGCTCGGTGGGCACGGCGACCCCGGCGGCGTCGAGGACCGCCGCGGCGTCGGGGCCGATCACACTGAGGACGGCGAGTTCGTTGCCGTCGCGGGGCTCGGCCTTGGACCAGAACACCATCTTGGTGAGGAACGAGAGAAGGTCGGATCCGCGGTCGGCTTCGGTGTCGATCCAGGTGACGCCGTCGAGGTCGGTCTGGACGAAGTGGTGTTCGACGCGGCCGTTGACGTCGAGGCTGAGGTTCTCGGCACTCGAGCCGTCGGGGAGTGCGGCGACGTGCTGGCTGGAGATGGTGTGCAGCCAGGTGAGTCGTTCGGGTCCGCTGATCGCGATGACGAACCGGTGGGAGCGGTCGACGACCACCGCGGAACGCTCGGCGCTGCGTTGTTCGCCGAGCGGATCGCCGTGGTGCCAGGCGACGCCGGCGTCGGGGGAGCCTTCGGGCGCAGGGACCGCGCCCGGGGCCGTGACGAGTGGACTGGGTGAGACGGGCAGTTTGTCGACCACGGACCCAGTCTAGGGACCATGGACCTCGGGTGGCGGTCAGCAGGGTCGATAGGCTGGGTCTCATGTCTGATCGAGTGCTGGTGACGCTGGACCACGAGGTGCGCGACGCGGATGCCCCGCTGCTGCACGCGGACGATCTGGCGGTGGTGCGTGGCGACGGTGTCTTCGAGACGCTGTTGGTGCGCGGCGGTCGCGCACTGAAGGTGGAGCCGCACCTCACTCGACTGGTCGCGTCGGCGCGGGCCCTCGGTCTGCCGGTGCAGGACCTGGACGACTGGCGGCTGGCGCTGGAGTTGGCCGTCGAGGAGTGGGGGTCCGAGCGGGAGGGCGCGATGCGCCTCGTGCTCAGCCGCGGCCGGGAGTCCGGTGGCGACGCGACTGCATTCGTCACCGTCGGGCCGGTCTCCGATCGGATCCTGGACGCGCGCCGCGACGGGGTGTCGGTGCTCACACTGGCCCGGGGCTATTCGGTGGATCTGTCGGCGAGCGCGCCGTGGCAGCTGCTCGGGGCGAAGACCTTGTCGTATGCCACGAACATGGCCGCCCTGCGGTACGCGGCCACGTTCGGGGCCGACGATGTGATCTTCGTCAGTAGTGAGGGCAATGTGTTGGAAGGGCCACGTTCCACGGTGGTCATCGCCCGCGAGAAGACGCTCCTCACGCCGCCGCCGGAGCACGGAATTCTGCCGGGCACCACGCAGCAGGCCCTCTACGAGGTGGCGTCCGGCAAGGGGTTCCGCTGCGAGTACGCGGCACTGCGCCCGGCGGATCTCATTACGGCGGAAGGTGTTTGGCTCATCTCCAGCATCACCATGGCCGCGCGGGTGTGCAAGATCGACGGCCTCGCCCTGCCGGACGCGCCCCTCGCCGACGAGATCGTGGAGCTGGTCGACCTCGCGGTCGAGACGTCGGGTGCCGAGTCCGCGGAGGCTTGACAGGTCTACTACATTTCGTAGTAGCAAAGTCCTGCGGGGGAAACGACCCCGCAGTACGTTGTTTTCAAGGGTCGGGCGGAAGCCCACGCTCCGGCCCTGAAGCCTGTCCTACGGGCCCAGTTTCGGAGTAGCCATGGATGCCTTGGATGTCTCCCGGTGGCAGTTCGGCATAACCACCGTCTATCACTTCATCCTCGTACCGCTGACGATCGGGCTCGCCCCGCTGATCGCCGTCATGCAGACGATGTGGGTGGTCACCGGAAAGGACCACTGGTATCGGCTCACCAAGTTCTTCGGGAAACTCTTCCTGATCAACTTCGCGCTCGGCGTCGCCACCGGCATCGTGCAGGAGTTCCAGTTCGGCATGAACTGGAGCGAGTACTCACGCTTCGTCGGCGACGTGTTCGGCGCGCCCCTCGCCCTCGAGGGACTGGTGGCGTTCTTCCTCGAGTCGACGTTCCTCGGACTCTGGATCTTCGGCTGGGGCAGGCTGCCCAAGCTCGTCCACCTGGCCACCATCTGGCTCGTCGCGATCGGTGTCAACGCGTCCGCGTACTTCATCATCACCGCGAACTCGTTCATGCAGCACCCGGTGGGGGCCGTCTACAACCCCGAGACCGGGCGCGCGGAACTCACCAGCATCTGGGAACTGCTCACCAACAACACCGCCCTCGCGGCCTTCCCTCACGTCGTCGCCGGAGCATTCCTCACGGCGGGCACATTCGTGGCAGGCGTCGGCGGCTGGTGGATGGTGCGCAGCATGCGCAAGTCGAAGGAAGCCACCGAACCGGAGGTCGCGAAGAAGCACGAGGAGACCGCCAGGACGATGTTCCGTCCGGTCACGATCCTCGCGCTGTGGGTGATGGTCGCCGCGGGTGTCGGACTCGCGATCACCGGCGACATCCAGGGCAAGCTGATGTTCGAACAGCAACCCATGAAGATGGCGTCGGCCGAATCGCTGTGCCACACCGAAACCGGCGCCGACTTCTCGATCCTCACCGTCGGCACCCAGAACAACTGCGACAGCATCACCCAGCTCATCAAGATCCCCGGGCTCACCTCGTTCCTCGCGGACGGCAGCTTCGACTCCACCGTCGAGGGCGTCACCGAGATCCAGGCCCGCTACGAGGAGATGTACGGGCCGGGCAACTACAAGCCCAACCTGTTCGTCACCTACTGGACGTTCCGCGCGATGATCGGCTGGGCGGCCGGGTCGGCGCTGCTCGCCGTCGTCGGCCTGTGGATGACCCGCGGCGGCCGCGTCCCGGACAAGAAGTGGTTCGGCTGGCTGTCGATCGCGGTCATCCCGACGCCGTTCCTCGGCAACAGCGCGGGCTGGGTGTTCACCGAGATGGGCCGCCAACCGTGGGTCGTGGCACCCAACCCGACCGGTGTCGACATGATCAGACTGACTGTCGACCAAGGCGTCTCGAATCACTCCCCGTGGACCGTCTGGGTCTCGCTCATCACGTTCACCGTGGTCTACGGGTCGCTGGCGGTCGTGTGGTTCACGCTGATCCGCCGATACACGGTGGAGGGACCGCTCGAACACGACGCGCACCCACCGGGTGACGACCACGACGAGCCCGAAGAACCGGGCCGGCCCGAGCAACTCTCGTTCGCGTACTAGGGGAGACGGTCATGGGACTTCAAGAAGTGTGGTTCATCCTGATCGCGGTGCTCTTCATCGGGTACTTCGTCCTCGAGGGATTCGATTTCGGTGTCGGCATGCTGATGCCGGTGCTCGGCAGGCGCAAGGACCCGAACGGGGACACCCGACGGCGGGTGGTGCTCAACACGATCGGCCCCGTGTGGGACGGCAACGAGGTGTGGCTGATCACCGGCGGCGGCGCGTTGTTCGCGGCGTTTCCCGAGTGGTATGCCACCTTGTTCTCCGGTTTCTATCTGCCGCTGCTGATCATCCTCGTCGCGCTGATCGTCCGGATCTGCGCCATCGAGTACCGCGGCAAGATCGACGACGACACCTGGCGCCGACGGTGCGACTGGGGCATCGTCTTCGGATCCTGGGTTCCTGCCGTGCTGTGGGGTGTCGCGTTCGCGAACATCGTGCGCGGCGTCGACATCGACGCCGACAAGCAGGTCACCTCGAACCTCTTCGATCTGCTCAATCCGTATGCGCTGCTGGGCGGTCTGACGACCGCGCTCGTGTTCGCCCTGCACGGCGCGGTGTTCCTCGCCCTGAAGACGGCCGACGAGGTCCGCACGGACGCCGTCGAACTGGCGTCGCGGCTGGCAATCCCGGCCGTTCCGGTGGCAGGCGCGTTCGTGCTGTGGACGCAGTTGGCGCACGGCAAGGGCTGGACGTGGATCCTCGTCGCGATCGCCGCCGCCGCACTCCTGGGCGTGGTCGCGCTCACCCGCGCCGAACGTGAGGGCTGGGCGTTCGCGCTCACGTCGATCGCGGTGATCGCCACCGTGGCCCTGCTGTTCGGCTCGCTGTTCCCCAACGTCATGCCGTCCACACTGGACGCCGCGTACAGCCTCACCATCGACAACGCGTCGTCGAGTCCGTACACGCTGAAGGTGATGACGTGGGCCGCCGCGTTCCTCACCCCGGTGGTGCTGATCTACCAGGGCTGGACGTACTGGGTGTTCCGTCAACGGATCTCGACCAAGCACATCCCGCCGTCGATCGGTCTCCCGCTCGAGCGCAGATGAGCACAGCGGTCGGCGACGCACCCCGCCCCGCCGGGGAGCGGGGTTCCCGGCGCCCCGTCGATCCCCGCCTGTGGCGGTACTCCGCGGCAGCCCGCGGGTATCTCGTCCTCACGGTCGGGCTGTCGATCGTCAACGTCGCGATGGTCATCGTGTCGGCGCTCATGATCGGCCGTGTGCTCGGTGGCGTCATCGTCGACGACGCCACCGACCTCGGGCGGTGGTCCACCGAACTGACGGTCCTCGCGGCCGCGGTGGGGATCCGCGTCCTCGGCACCTGGATCCAGTCCCGGTTCGCGCACCGGTCCGCGTCGCGGGTCGTGGCGGAACTGAAGGGCGAGGTGCTCGGCGTCGCCACACGCCTGCGGCCGCGCGCACTCGATCCGCGGCGGGACGAGATCGCGACCGTGCTCACCCGCGGCATCGACGGACTTGTGCCGTACCTCACCGGGTACCTCCCCGCCCTGGTCCTCGCGGGAACGCTCACGCCGGCGACGTTGGCGGTCATCGCATTCCAGGATCTGACGTCGGCGGCCATCATCTTCGTGACGCTGCCGCTCATCCCGGTCTTCATGATCCTCATCGGCCTGCTCACCAGGGGCAAGGCCGCCAAGACGCTGACCGCGATGACCACACTGTCCTCGCAACTGCTCGACCTCCTCGCCGGACTGCCCACACTCCGCGCGCTGGGCCGCGAACAGGGGCCCGCGACGCGGGTGCGCGAACTCGGCGACGCCCACCGCCGCACCACGATGTCGGCGCTGCGGGTGGCGTTCCTCTCGTCGATGGTGCTGGAACTGCTGGCCACTCTCTGCGTCGCACTCGTCGCCGTGAGCATCGGACTGCGGCTGGTCTACGGGGGCATGGGACTCGAGGCGGGGATCGTCGCACTGATCCTCGCCCCCGAGGTGTACCTCCCGCTGCGGATGGTCGGCACCCAGTTCCACGCCGCCGAGGACGGGATGGCCGCCGCGAGTAGCGCCTTCGCCGTCATCGATGCCGACGAGCCGGTCGATTCGGACGAGCCGGTCGATTCTGACGGTGGGGTGGTGGACGCCACCGGGGCGCGTCTCGAATTCGACGACGTGGACGTCGCATCGCGCCGCGGCCGGGCGCCGCGCGGACTGTCCGGGACCCTCGAACCCGGCGCGGTGACCGTGCTGACCGGACCCAACGGCGCCGGGAAATCGACTGCGGTGCACGCACTCCTCGGCCTCGTCGCACCCGAGGGCGGACAGGTGCGGGTGGCGGGCGTCCCCGTGAGTTCGCTCGACCGGTCCGCGTGGTGGGCGCAGGTGGCGTGGCTGCCGCAGCACCCCGTCCTCGTTCCCGGCACCCTGGACGAGAACCTCCGGCTCATCGGCGACGTCGTCGACCTCGAACAGGCCTGCACGGCTACGGGTTTCGATCAGGTCCTCGCCGAACTCCCCGACGGCTGGAACACACGCGTCGGGTCCGGGGGAACGGGACTGTCGCTCGGACAGCGGCAGCGGCTCGCGCTGACCCGGGTGCTGGCCACCCGGCGTCCGGTCCTGGTGCTCGACGAACCCACCGCACACCTCGACGACGCATCGGAGCGGACCGTGCTCGATTCCCTGCGCGGCCTGGCCGCCGCCGGCCGGACGGTCGTGGTGGTGGGGCACCGGCCGACCGTGCTCGCGGCCGCCGACCGGGTGATCGAGGTGAGCGCCGATGTCGCGTGACCCGCTGCTCCGGGCGCTGCCGCTTCTCGACCTGAAACCGGGACGGGTGGCGCGGGCCGTCGCCGCCGGAGTCGCCACCCTGGGCAGTGCCCTCGCGCTGGCGGCGCTGTCGGCCTGGTTGATCACGAGGGCATGGCAGATGCCGCCCGTCCTGGACCTCAGCGTGGCCGTCGTGGCGGTGCGGGCCCTGGGCATCTCCCGCGGCGTCTTCCGCTACCTCGAGCGGCTGGCCACCCACGACACCGCCCTGCGTGGCACCACGTCCGCCCGCACCCGGCTGTACCAGCGGCTCTCCGACGGTAACCCCGCGGCCGCGGCCGGACTGCGCCGTGGCGAACTCCTCGCGCGCACCGGTGCCGACGTCGACACCCTCGGTGACGTCGTGGTCCGCGCGCTCGTTCCGATCGCCGTGGCCGTCGTCCTGGCCGTGGCCGCCGTCGGCATCCTCGCGGTGATCTCGCCGGTCGCGGCGCTCGTGCTCGCAGTGGCGCTCGCGGTGTCGGGGGTCGCGGCGCCCTGGTTGTCCGCGCGGGCCGCCCGCCTCGCCGAGACGTCCGGAGCGCAGGCGCGCGCCCGGTTCAGCGCGGACGCCGTCACCGCCCTCGATCACGCCGCGGAACTGCGCGTCGCGGGTCGCCTCGACCGCGCCGTGTCGCGGGCCGTCGACGCCGAGCACGCCGCGGTCTCGGCCACCGACCGCGCCGCCGCACCCAGCGCGTTCGCGGACGCCGCCACACCGCTGGCAGTGGGGGTGAGCGTGATCGCGTCGCTGCTCATCGGCATGGACCTGTACTCGTCGGGGACCATGAGCCCGATGGCGATGGGCATCCTCGTGCTCCTGCCGCTGTCCGCGTTCGAGGCCACCGCGGCACTGCCCGCCGCAGCGGTCGCGCTGACCCGCGCCCGCATCGCGTCCCGCCGCATCCTCGCCGTGCTCGACGCCGCAGTCGCGGATCCGCACCCCGGAGACCGGGACCTCGACGGACCCACGGAAGTGGTCGCGAAGGACCTGCGGTGCGGCTGGCCCGGCGGGCAGATCACCGCCCCGCTCGACCTCGACCTGCGGCCGGGTGCCCGGGTCGCGATCGTCGGGGGCAGCGGGTCGGGGAAGACGACCACCCTGATGACTCTCGCCGGGTTGCTCCCCCCCGTCTCGGGGACGGTCCGGATCGACGGGATCGACCTCCACCAAATCAAGTCCGAGGCGGTGCGCCGGAACGTCGGGTTCTTCGCGGAGGACGCGCACCTCTTCGATACGTCGGTGCTCGAGAATCTGCGCGTCGCGCGCGGCGACCTGGATGCCGAGGCGGCGGTGACCGTCCTGGAGTCCGTCGGGCTCGGGGGATGGGTGGCGGGGCTTCCAGAGGGAGTGCACACGACCCTCGCCGGCGGTGCCAGAGCGGTGTCCGGCGGGCAGCGTCGCCGGCTGCTCCTCGCCAGGGCGTTGCTGTCGCCCGACCGGGTGCTGTTGCTGGACGAACCGACCGAACACCTCGACGCCGACGCGGGCGCCGACCTGCTGCGGAGACTGCTCGCACGCGACGGCGGATTGGTGTCTGCGCAGCGCACAGTCGTGGTGGTCACCCATCAGCTTCCGCAGGATACGAGCGCTGACCTGGTGATACGGGTGGAGAAAGCTGAGAGCGAAAATGCGTTGCCGACTCCGTGAGTGCGGCGTACGTTCTTGTGTACACGAGGAAGGAGGTGGTCTGAAATTGAATGACAGACGGACACGTGAGGTGGCTGCCAGCTAGCCGCTACCGCTGACGGAATTCACTGACCGCGCGAGCGGCGAGCGAATCCCAGGCAGCTACCCGGCCCCCGAGCCCCCGGTCTGGTCCAAGATCGGGACCGGTGCACAAGCACCGGAAGGCTCGGGGGCCGTTGTGCGCTTCGCGCCCGTGAGTACTTGTTAACCCCCCGACGTTAATAAGTACTCACGGCAGCGCGGGCACGGGTTCGACCCACTCCAGCCGCCCCGCTCGAGCACCGTGCGCACCTCGGCCGCGACCTCACACGAGCGTTGCGTCACCTCCTCCCAGCCGTACACCAGCGCCGCCTTCCCCGCGAGTTCCGCCGCGTTGCCGCGACGCCGGTCGCGCAGCGCCACCGACCGCGACGAGTGGTACCGCAGCCCGTCCAGCCGCACAAGGAGCGGAACACCGCTGTCCGAGTAGTCCACGTCCTCGTACAAAGTCTTCCCGTCGACGAGCACAGGCGACTGTCGCCGGGCGGCCGGCAGTCCGTGGGCGAGTTCGACGTCGACGGCGTACCGGTGCTCCAGAATCGACTGGACTCCGCTGGAGACGAATGTCAGCGCGTCGGTCAGTGCCCTGCGGTATCTGCGCGGCGGACGCTGCTCGATCCGTCGAAGGAGCGTGTGGACCGACACACTGGTGCCGGTGACCGCCGACACGACGACCCGCGCGGCCGCCGGCGCCGACGGCTCCTCGACGGCCAGATCGACGACGGTGTCGGCCAGGGACGTTCGCGGCAGGAGCGTCGGGACGAGGATGTGGGCGTGCGCCCGGGAGCGGTGCACCACGACCCCCGGGTGGAGAAGATCGCCCTCGCGCGGAACGGGACGGTCGGATCGCCGGCCGACCTTGCGATACGTCGGCCCCTGGTGCTCCGCAGACAATCCGTAGGGCACGGTGACGTGGATCGGACCCTCGGGATCGACACGCACCAGCGACCACTCCTCGGCCGCGGTCCGGTGGCTGAGAATCGCGCGGGGACCACCGAACAGCAGCGCCGCCCACAGCATCATCGGCCGATCGAGGGGACCGTTGGTGACGGCGTAGACGCCGTGCAGAACCGCCGACCATTGGCCGGACTCCACCATGTGCTGGATCTGCCGGGTCGAGATGCCCAGTCCGCGCAGTTGCCGGGCCGTGACGAGGCCGTGCTGGTGGTCGAGGACTGTTTGGAATTCGGGCTTGAAGTCGATCGTCGCAGGTGTCATGGACGCGACGGTGCGGAACCCGGCCGACAGGAATGGCCCGAGAAGGGCCGATTTCAACTGGCCTGTGGATGAACCTGAGGTTGTGGATAACCCGAGCCGTGAGTACTTATTAACCGCCCGCGGTTAACAAGTACTCACGGGGCGTCAGCCAACGTAGCGGGACAGCCGCGCGGAGAGGTGGGGGCGCAGTTCCCCGTCCGCGATGATGCGTTCCTCGACGTACGCGAGGTCGCCGCCCTCGACGATGCCGTAGAGACGCTTGGCGCCGCCGACGAGAACACCGGAGGTGCTGCGAATCACGACGTCGGTCGCGAGTTCCCACGACGACTGGGTGAGGGCCCGGCCGTAGAACAGTTCGACGATGCCGGAGCTGTGGGCGAGGAGAAGTTCGACGACTTCCTCGTTGGTGCTGCCGGGAATGCCGTCTCCGCTGATCCGCCAGAAGCCGGTCTCGTGGAGATCGGGGCGCACGTACTCGCCGTCGGTGCCCAGAACCCAGGTCTGGGATCTCCACTCGAGGTAGTTGCCCCCGTTGTGGGAGACGATGATCTGCTGCCCGAAGCGGTAGTCGCCGGTGGCGGGGTCGTGGCCTTCCCCTTCACCGCGCCAGACGCCCACGAGCGGCAGTACCGCGAGAAGTTCGTTGTTCAGATCCGGGCCGAGGCGCAGATTCGCGGTGTCCTCGGGCAGCGGAAGGTCCGGAAGCTGCGGGATGTTCCGCGACGCCGTCGTCTTGGAACGCTCGATGGCGTCCGCGACGGCTGCGTCACCGCTACCACGACGCACGGTGGGGGAGTCCTCAGCGGGCGCGCTCGTAGTCGGGTGCTCGGAAGGCGGATCTGCGCCTGCGTCCGGAGTTTGACTCACGACTCGTCGGTGACCAGGCGGTAGATCGTGTAGAGGGAGAACCACGTGATCAACACGGCGGCAAGGACAAGAAGTACCTCGAAGAAGATAACCACGGTGACATCCTAAACCGAACCCGTCGAACGGTCGAAACGGGAGGCGGCTTACCGTCACTGCGGCTACGGTTTTTCGAAGGCGACCACCCGGTCGGTTCCGGATATCCTCATGCCGTCGTCTCGTCTCCCGCTCCTCCCGGAGGTCCCATGCTTCGATCCAGCCCCGCCCTCCCCGGCCTGGCGCGAGCCGCGATCACGGCGACGGTTCTGCTGCTCACCGTGTCCGCGTTCGGCGCTCCCGGCCTGGCCGTCGCGGCCCCGGACTCCGGCAGTGCAGGGTCGGGAAGCGCCGGTTCGGGGAGCGACGACACCGACCGCGTCGATCCGAACAACTACGCCGCCGACTGCCCGGACATTCTCATCGTCGCGGTCTCGGGCGCGACGGATTCGGAAGAAGACCGCAACCCCCTCGCGGAGAGTGGCGAGGTGTGGTCGAACTGGGTGGGCAACGTGACGGTGCCGACCGGCGAGGCGAACAAGGACGAGCCGGGAACGGTGGGGTGGATGTACGTGCCGTACCCGTCCACGTACGGCCTGAGTCTGCTGCAACCTGTTCCGACATACCAGGATTCGATGGCCGCCGGTGTCGCGTCGACGAACAGGATCCTCGACGAGAACAAGGCGAAGTGTGGCGACGGCACCAAGTACGTGCTGCTTGGATACAGCGTCGGCGCCGAGGTCGTCGAACGGGTGGCGCGCGAACTCGGCCACCGCGACAGCAACGCTCTGGTTACCGCCGACGACATCGCCGGCGTCGCATTGATCGGCGACCCGTACCGTCCGGCGGGCACCCCCTCGATGGGCGAACCCGGCCCACCCGGAGGCGGATTCATGTCTTCCGAGCCGGCCGACTACGGCGCTCTCGACGGCAAGATCACCTACGCGTGCCGCCCCTACGACATCGCGTGCGACGCGCCGCAGGAGATCGCCGTCCTCGAGCTGGCGCTCGGGGTGCTGGGACAGCTGCACTTCACCCTGCTGAACCCCGGCCAGACTGTCTCCGACTTCGCGAATGCGGTGACGAACATGGCGGCACGGTCGATCGTGCACATCGTCACCCACGACGACTGGTTCGCCTCCGACGAGTCCTTCCTCGACGTCCTGCGCAAGGTGGCCGACCGGACCTACGACCCCGACGGACCGGACCGGAACACGCAGGTGTCGCAGGAGCAGATGGTCGAGGCGCTGAACTGGGCGATGGGCCCCGGTTCCGAGGTCGTGAAGGCGAAGCTCGCGAAAGAGGGCCCCGGGTTCGTCGAGGACAACCGGGACGTCTTCGAACTCGTGATCAAGCCGTACATCTTCCTCGGCTTCATCCAGCACCTGTTCTACTGGAACAACAACCCGAACGACCCCTGGTACTGGGAGAGCGAGAAGATCGTCGACTGGATCACCGCGCTCGCGCAGAAGCAGTAGCGCGGAGCCGCACGAAGAAGGCCCCGCTCCGAATGCCGGAGCGGGGCCTTCCTGCGTTGGTGCTGAGT
Organism: Rhodococcus sp. P4_B6; assembly: GCF_056402215.1. Taxonomy (NCBI): domain Bacteria; kingdom Bacillati; phylum Actinomycetota; class Actinomycetes; order Mycobacteriales; family Nocardiaceae; genus Rhodococcus; species Rhodococcus sp. P4_B6. The sequence continues at coordinate 103,502 of NZ_JBFUHV010000009.1, forward strand.
CTTACTCGCCGACCGTGACGTCGACGTTGTGCACGCCTGCGCTCGTCGGGCTCACCGTGGCGGTGCCGTTGCCGGAGCTGGACAGTGCACGCACGGTCCAGTCGCCGGGAGCGGCGAAGAAGCGGAAGTCTCCGGTGCCCGAGGCGACGACCTCGGCGGTGAACTCTCCGCCGCCGTCGAGGAGACGCACGAACGCTCCACCGATCGGCTGGCCGTCAGCGGCGAGAACGCGGCCGGTGATGACCGTTTCCTTCTCGACGTCGACGCCCGCGGGCAGGGTCTGGGTCTGTACAGGTGCTCCACACATGGCTCAGTGAACCTCCAACTCGATGGGTGCGCCGACGAGTGAGCCGTATTCGACCCAGCTGCCGTCGTAGTTCTTGACATCGGACTTGCCGAGGATCTCCTTGAGCACGAACCAGGTGTGGCTGGAGCGCTCGCCGATACGGCAGTACGCGATGGTGGGCTTCGACTCGTCGTAGCCCTTCTCCGAGTACAGCTTCTCCAGGTCGTCGTCCGACTTGAAGGTGCCGTCCTCGTTTGCGGTGGTGCTCCACGGGATGTTGATGGCCGTGGGGACGTGTCCACGCTGCTGCGCCTGCTCCTGCGGCAGGTGCGCGGGGGCGAGGATCTTGCCGGAGAACTCGTCGGGCGAACGCACGTCGACGAGGTTCTTGTTGCCGATGGCGTCGATGACCTCGTCGCGGAACGCGCGGATCGTCAGGTCGGGTGCGTCGGCCTTGTACTGGGTGGCCTCGCGGGAGACGGTCTCCTTGGAGAGGGGGCGTCCGTCGAGCTCCCACTTCTTGCGGCCGCCGTCGATAAGCTTGACGTCCTGGTGGCCGTACAGCTTGAAGTACCAGTACGCGTACGCCGCGAACCAGTTGTTGTTGCCACCGTAGAGAACGATGGTGTCGTCGTTGGCGACACCCTTGGCGGACAGGAGGTCGGAGAACTGCTGCTGGTTCAGGAAGTCACGACGGACCCCGTCCTGCAGGTCCTTCCGCCAGTCGAGGCGGATGGCGCCTTCGATGTGGCCGCCGTCGTATGCGCTGGTGTCCTCATCCACCTCGACGAAAACGGTCTTGGGGGCGTTGAGGTTCTGCTCAGCCCAGTCGGCGGAGACTAGGACATCGGAGCGAGCCATGGTGTTCCTTTCGATGTGTTCTTACTTGTGTCGGGTGGATCGTGCAGTGGTTCTCGATGTGAAACTTTCAGGCCGCGGGCCGGAGGCGTGCGACGAGTGGATAGATCTGGCAGCCGAGACAGAACCCGAATGCGGCGTTGAGGAACGCCGCGAACAGGGCGAATGCGGTGGCCACTTCGCCGACGAGGCCGGAGCCGGCGAAGAAGCCGACGGTGCCGACGGCGGCGAAGACGAAGCCGACGAGCTGCGCGAACCGCAGCGGTGCGGCGGGTTCGCGTTCGCTCACCGGAGTGAGTCGCGGCGCGACGAGGCTGCCGAAGATCCGGCCGTACGGGCTGCGCCGCGGCCCGGAGGCCGCGCCTGCCGCGAAGACGACCGCCTGCAGTGCCAGCAGAATTCCTGCTGCGACCAGCGAGAACGTCGACACGACGAGGATGGCGACGAGGACTGCGGTGGTGACCCAGGCGGCGAACCGGGGGCCACGAACGTCGACCTGCTCGACCTCGAGTGTTGTGGACATGAGAAGTGCTCCTGCGTTGAGTCCTGAATGCTTGCCTGGCGCCGAGCAACGACGGACGACGTCGTCATCGGGTTTCGATCACGTGCGCGGAGTCCGCGGTGTCAGCAGAAAGCGACAGCCCTGGTGATCAGCAACAGGTACAGCAACAAGCCCCGAGGCGGCACAGGTCTACCGTGCGGCGTCGGGTGAGCATGAGCTCGTGGCTGGATTGCACGACGACGAGTTTACCCGGTTCTTCAGGAATTTGAAGCCGGGGGCCGGGTGAGGGGTCCGAGCGCCGCCCTCAGGTCGGCCGCTGAGGGCACCCCGGACACCCGGAAGCATTGCTGCAGGTCGGCGTCGAGAATGAACGTCGTCGGCAACGACAGAACGCCGAGTTCCTTGGCGAGAGCGGGATACTCGTCGATGTCGACTTCCACCTCGACGGGAGGTTCCGGCTCGCCGGTGAGGTCCGCGACGACCTGTCCGACGACCCTGCGCACCGCTGCGCAGGGTCCGCACCAGTCGGCGGAGAAGTGGAGAACGGTGGCCGGTCGCCCGTGCCCCGAACCCGACCCGACGCCCGCCGCCTCGAGCAGCAGGCGTCGCTCGTCGGTCACTGCCGCGGTCGTCTCGCCGGTGGTCCGGACCTTCCCCTGGCGGCGCTGCCAGACGAGCCCGAACGCGAGGGCCGCGAACAGTGCGATCAGTAACAGTGTGATTCCGGTCATCGGCTCTGCAGTTCGTTCAGGTCGATCGTGACGTTGTCGCCGACACCCTCGATGACGATCTGCGAGCCCTCCGCGTACACCTCCGTCGGCTGGACGCCGAACGGCAGTTCCCGGGGGTCGATGGTCCGGGTGAAGAGGCCGAGGATCGCGGGGGCGAGCGGCTCGGGGATGGTGAAGTCGGCGTGGCCCTCGGGCCCGAAGTAGAAGTCGCTGGCGACGATCTTCACCTGATCGCCGTCGAGGACCAGGTCGGCCTGCACGCTGACGGTGGTCTCGAGCGGGCCGACGGGGACGGTGCCGGTGAGGACGACGCCGCCCGCGGTCGTCATTCCGGAGCCGCCGGAGCCGCCGGTCCCGTCCGACTTGCTGGCCGGCGGGGCCGAAACCTGCAGGTCGGGGATGTCGAGGAAGCGGCCGAGGTCGGTGGCGTCGATGAGCATGCGGCCGGAGAGGTGGTCGACCGGAAGGCTCGTGACGGAGCCGTCGACGAGGTCGGACAGCGGCGCGGACACGCCCAGGAGGGTGGACTCGATCGTCACCTCACCGACCACGTCGCTCTGTACTCCCTGGGCGCGGATCTCGATGTTCTCGTACTTCCCGGCCCACGCCTGGGTGAGGAAGGGGAAGCCGTGCACCGTCACCTCGGGATCCGCGGTGAGGGACGCGCCCGCCCGCAGTTCCCGCGACACCCGGTATTCCGCGTACGCCGCCGAACCGAAGTCGACGACGAGACCGAGTGCCACGAGGAAGATGATTCCGATGATGAGTTTCCGCACGGCCCCATTGTGACGGACACGGTGCCGGTGCAACCTTCGCGCCGGTTGCCGGGGTTCGGTGCGACGGACCTTGACGGCGGCGCGCTACTCTGTCACCGACAAAAGTGTCGATACCTTCAGTGTCGATCTACCTGGACCGGCGGACGAACCATCCGTCGGCCGGCCGGGTACGACGGCGACGAGATGGGAGGCTGTGTGGAGCTACTGCTTCTTACCTCCGACCCGAACCCCGAGGCAGTTCTGCCTGCCCTCGCCCTGCTGGCGCATTCGGTGCGGCCTGCCCCGACGGAGGTGTCCTCTCTCCTGGAAGCGAGCTCCGCCGACATCGCCCTGGTGGATGCGCGCACCGATCTCGCGGCGGCCCGCGGCCTCTGCCGGCTGCTGGGCAGCACGGGTTCCGCGGTCCCCGTGGTGGCGGTGCTCACCGAGGGTGGCCTGGTGGCGGTCAATTCCGACTGGGGTCTCGACGACATCCTGCTCCCGGGCACCGGGCCGGCCGAGGTGGACGCCCGCCTCCGACTGCTGGTCGGACGTGCCGGCGGCGTCGCCAGCCCGGAGGCGTCGGGCAAGATCACGCTCGGCGAACTGGTCATCGACGAGGGCACGTACACGGCCCGGCTGCGTGGCCGCCCCCTCGACCTCACCTACAAGGAGTTCGAACTCCTCAAGTACCTGGCGCAGCACGCGGGTCGCGTCTTCACCCGCGCGCAGTTGCTGCAGGAGGTGTGGGGATACGACTTCTTCGGTGGTACCCGCACGGTGGACGTCCACGTGCGTCGTCTGCGCGCCAAGCTGGGCAGCGAGTACGAATCCTTGATCGGTACAGTCCGCAACGTCGGATACAAGGCCGTCCGTCCCACCCGCAGCAAGTCGGGTGCGCCGGTGCCGCCGGTCGACGACCTCGATGCCGAAGATGCAGACTTCGAATCCGCGGAAGGACCTGTGATCCAGTGAGCGCTTCGGTGCAGTCCTGGACCGATCGACTCGACGGCAAGCAGGCCGCGGACGTGTCCGCACTGCTCGACCGCGCGACGGCAGCGGACGGAACCGCGCCCGTGTCGGAGCAGGGCGTGCACGCCGTGTCCGGGGCCGGCGGCGACGGTGTCCGTCATCTCGTGGAGACCGACGCCCATCGGATCGTCGGGTACGCGCAGCTGCAGCCGGGTCACGGCGAGCACCCCGCGATGGCCGAACTCGCGGTCGATCCCGAGGCGCGCGGCCGGGGGATCGGTAGCCGGCTGGTTACCGAGGTCCTGTCCGAGGGTGGTCCGGACACCCGGGTGTGGGCGCACGGCAACCTGCCCGCGGCGCAGGCGGTGGCGCACCGCCTCGGGCTGAGCGGTGCACGCGAACTGCTGCAGCTCCGGCGTCCACTCGAGGGTGCCGAGCTTCCGGAAATCGTTGTGCCGGAGGATATTTCACTCCGCTTGTACCGCGGAGTCGAGGATGATCCCGAGGTGCTGCGGGTCAACGCCGCCGCCTTCGCCTGGCACCCCGAGCAGGGGTCGTGGACCGAACGGGAAATGGCCGAACGCCGCGCGGAGGCCTGGTTCGATCCGGCCGGGCTGTTCATGGCGTACGGCACGGCGGACGAGAAGCGGCTGCTCGGATTCCACTGGACCAAGGTGCACCCGCAGCAGGGCGACGAGCCGGCCATCGGTGAGGTCTACGTGGTGGCCATCGGACCCGACGCCCAGGGGCGCGGTCTCGGCCGGTTGCTCACACTCGCCGGACTGCACTACCTGCGTGACCGCGGGCTCGGTGCGGTGCTGCTCTACGTCGAGGGCGACAACACGTCGGCGCTGCACACCTACGACCGGCTCGGGTTCGAGCGGTTCCACACCGACGTCGCGTACGCGCGAGCCTGAGGCGCTCCTCTTACTTCGGCACCCGTCGTTCGTCTCGGAAATATGGGCAAATGCTCGGTCTGTTCACTTTCCGTTCACCGATCGTGGTCCAACTGGACATTAGCTACCCCTAGGTTTCTCCGTGGGCAGCGCCGTGCTGCCTGGTGCAGGATCCTCCCGGTCCGCGCCTCATGTCGCCGCCCGATCCAGGGCGAGACGGTATTTCCGGAGGACTAGGTGAATCTCAAGCGCAATGGCGCCCTGCTCGGTGCAGTGGCCCTGGGTGCCATGACCTTGGCCGCGTGTGGCAGCGACAACAACGCCGCGTCGAGCGGCGTCGACGTAGCCGCCTCGAGCGCGACGTGCGAGGGCAAGGCCAACCTCTCCTCGGCCGGTTCCTCGGCGCAGAAGAACGCCATGGACCAGTTCGTCTCCACCTACATCTCCGTGTGCCAGGAGAAGGGCAAGACCGTCAACCTGGCGTACAACCCCAGCGGTTCCGGTGACGGACGTACCCAGTTCATCGCGGGTCAGGTCGACTTCGCCGGTTCCGACTCGGCGATCAAGACCGAGCAGGCCGAGCAGGCCAAGGCGCGTTGCGTCGGCGGCGAGGCGTGGAACCTTCCCCTCGTCTTCGGGCCCGTCGCGGTCGCCTACAACCTCGACGGTGTCGAGGACCTGGTGCTGAACGGTGAAGTGACCGCCAAGATCTTCAACGGCACCATCAAGAAGTGGAACGACCCGGCCATCGCCGCCCTCAACCCGGGCGCCACCCTGCCGGACCAGGACATCACCGCGATCATCCGCTCGGACTCCTCGGGAACCACCGACAACTTCCAGCAGTACCTCACCGCCGCCTCGAACGGCGCCTGGACCACCGGTGCCGGCTCCGACTTCACCGGCGGCATCGGTGAGGGCGCCAAGGGGTCGGCCGGTGTCGCGCAGGCAGTGGCCTCCGCCCCCGGCTCGATCACCTACGTCGAGAAGTCGTACGCAGACCAGAACAAGCTGTCGGCAGCGCAGATCGACACCGGCTCGGGCCCCGTCGCGCTGTCCGACGAGTCCGCGGCGAAGGCCATCGAGGGTGCGCAGTTCAAGGGTGCGGGCGAGGGCGACCTGACCCTCGACCTCGCCTCGATCTTCGGCACCAAGGAAGCCGGCGCGTACCCGCTGGTGCTCGCCACCTACGAGATCGTGTGCTCGAAGGGCTACGACGCCGACACCTCCGCAGCGGTCAAGTCGTTCCTGACCAGCGCCGCCAACGAGGGCCAGGACAACCTGGCCGCGCAGGGCTACGTGCCGCTGCCCGACTCCATGAAGGAGAAGCTGAACGCGTCGGTCGCCGCAATCGGCTGATTCACACGGTAAGTCGTTCGGACCCGCCCATGACTCGATATTCTGACGATGAAAGATTGGGAGCGCAGATGAGTGAAGCGCACACCGAATCAGCACCTCGCGCCTCCGGCTCCGCTTCCGGCGGGGCCGGGGTGGGCGGTCCGAACGGCACTCCGGAGGCCGAGTTGAGTTCCACCAAGGCCGAAACCCCGACCCCGACCGATACACCTCGCGGCAAGGCCGTCGCGAGGCCGGGAGACCGGATCTTCAAGTCCCTCGCGACCACGTCGGCGATCGTCATCTCCATCCTCATCGCCGCGATCGGCATCTTCCTCGTCTGGCGTGCCGTTCCCGCGCTGAGCCGGAACCAGGTCAACTTCCTCACCAGCCGCGAGTGGGTCACCCAGGACATCAACGCGATGGCGTTCGGTGTGCTCGACCTCTTCCAGGTGACGGTTCTGGTGTCGCTGTTCGCGCTCGTGCTCGCGATGCCGGTTGCGCTGGGTATCGCGATCTTCCTCACCGAATATTCGCCGAGCTGGCTCAAGCGTCCGCTGGCGTACGTCATCGACCTGCTGGCCGCGGTGCCGTCGATCGTCTACGGCCTCTGGGGTCTGCTGGTGTTCGCGCCGGCAATCAGGCCGCTTGCGGTGTGGCTCAATGAGACCCTCGGCTGGTTCCCGCTGTTCGCGACGGGCAGCGGTTCGATCACCGGCGGCGGCACCATCTTCACGGCCGGCATCGTCCTCGCCGTGATGATCCTTCCCGTCATCACCGCCGTGACCCGCGAAGTGTTCGTCCAGACACCGACGTCCCATATCGAGGCGGCGCTCGCCCTGGGCGCCACCCGGTGGGAAGTGGTGCGTACCACGATCATTCCGTTCGGTAAGTCCGGCTACATCAGTGGTTCGATGCTGGGCCTCGGTCGCGCCCTCGGTGAGACCATGGCGCTGTACCTGATCCTGCGCACCACGTCGCAGCCCTTCGGATGGTCGCTGTTCGACGGCGGCGCCACCATCGCGTCCAAGATCGCCCTCGGCTACGCGGAGTTCAACAACAACATCCAGGCCGGCGCGTACATCGCCGCAGGTCTGGTGCTCTTCGTACTCACGTTCGTCGTGAACGCCGCGGCCCGCGCCGTGATCGCAGGAAAGAAGGACTGACCCATGACCGCGACACTCGACAAGCCGGTCAAGGCACCCACCTTCCGGGGTGTCGGTACCCGGCGGCGCATCACCGATATCACCGCCACCGTTCTCGTGACGCTGGCAGTGCTCGTCGCCCTGGTTCCGCTGGTGTGGGTCCTGATCACCGCCGTCGTCAAGGGTATTCCCGCCCTGACGTCGGCCACCTGGTTCACCCACTCGCTCAGCGGACTCACGTCGTCGGCCGAGGGCGGCGGTATCTACCACGCGCTGATCGGCACGATCCTGCAGGGACTCGTCTGCGCGGTGCTGTCCATCCCGCTCGGACTGTTCGTCGCGATCTACCTCGTCGAGTACGCCGACCGGAAGTCGCGGCTGGCGAAGCTGACCACGTTCATGGTCGACATCCTCAGCGGTGTCCCGTCGATCGTGGCCGCCCTGTTCATCTATGCCCTGTGGATCGCGACGTTCGGCTTCCCGAAGTCCGGGTTCGCGGTGGCGCTCGCCCTGGTCCTGCTGATGGTGCCCGTCGTCGTCCGCAGCACGGAGGAGATGCTCCGCATCGTGCCACAGGACCTGCGCGAGGCGTCGTACGCGCTGGGCGTTCCGAAGTGGAAGACGATCGCCAAGATCGTGCTGCCCACCGCGCTGCCGGGCATCATCACCGGCGTCATGCTGGCGCTGGCCCGCGTGATGGGCGAGACTGCTCCGCTGCTGATCCTGGTGGGGTACGCACCGTTCATCAACTTCAACCTGTTCGGCGGCGAGATGGGCACCCTGCCCGGCGTCATGGTCGCCGAGATGAACAACCCGACCGATGCCGGTACCAACCGCATCTGGGGCGCGGCGCTGACGCTGATCCTCCTGATCGCCGTCCTCAACATCGCGGCCAAGGTCGTCGGCCACTTCTCACAGGTCCGCAGCAAGTGACACATACACTCGAGTTCGTACATCAATCAGTAGGGAGCCGGTAATGGCCAAGCGTCTGGATCTCAAGGACGTCAACATCTACTACGGCAAGTTCCACGCCGTCGCCGATGTCGGGCTGTCGGTCCCCCCGCGGAACGTGACCGCGTTCATCGGTCCGTCCGGTTGCGGCAAGTCGACCGTGCTGCGTTCGCTGAACCGCATGCACGAGGTGACTCCCGGTGCGCGCGTGGAGGGTTCGATCCTCCTCGACGGTGAGGACATCTACGGTTCCGGCATCGACCCGGTCGGCGTCCGCAAGACGATCGGTATGGTGTTCCAGCGTCCCAACCCGTTCCCGACGATGTCCATCAAGGACAACGTGGTGGCCGGCCTCAAGTTGCAGGGCGAGCGCAGCAAGAAGCGTCTCGACGAGGTGGCCGAGCGGTCGCTGCGCGGCGCGAACCTGTGGAACGAGGTCAAGGACCGTCTCGACAAGCCCGGTGGCGGACTCTCCGGCGGTCAGCAGCAGCGTCTGTGCATCGCCCGGGCCATCGCCGTCTCGCCCGATGTCCTGCTGATGGACGAGCCCTGCTCGGCGCTCGACCCCATTTCGACCCTCGCGATCGAGGACCTCATCACGGAGCTGAAGAAGGACTTCACCATCGTGATCGTCACCCACAACATGCAGCAGGCCGCGCGTGTGAGTGACCAGACCGCGTTCTTCAACCTCGAGGCCACCGGCAAGCCGGGACGTCTCGTCGAGATCGACGACACCGAGAAGATCTTCTCCAACCCGACGCAGAAGGCCACCGAGGACTACATCTCGGGCCGCTTCGGATAACGCACACCGAGGAGAACGCCCCGGCCGGATCTTCGGCCGGGGCGTTCTTATCGTATGGACGACTTCCAGCGAACGAACGGGACGCTCGCACGGTCAGACCGTRCGAGCGTCCYGTTCGTTCGAAAAGTGTTGGGGGAGTTCTACAGTTCCGGGTAGGACGTGAGGTTGTCGGCGTCTTTCACGGCGGTCTCGGTGTCGTCGGGCAGCTTGCCGGTGACCAGGAAGATCACCCGGCGGCCCACCTCGACGGCGTGGTCGGCAAAACGCTCGTAGAAGCGGCCGAGCAGGGTGACGTCGACGGCGGCGGCCACGCCGTGTTTCCACTCGCGGTCCATGAGCACGGTGAACAGGTGCCGGTGGAGGTCGTCCATCGCCTCGTCCTCTTCGCGCAGGCGCGCGGCACGCTCGGGGTCGCGCGTCTCGAGGACTTCGCGGGCGGCGGCGCCGATGGAGACGGCGATGCGCCCCATCTCGGCGAAGTAGCCGTTGACCTCTTCGGGGAGCACGTGGTTGGGATGTCGGCGGCGCGCGATCTTGGCGACGTGGAGCGCCAGCGCACCCATCCGGTCGATGTCGGCGACGATCTGGATTCCGCTGACGACGGAGCGGAGGTCGCCGGCGACCGGTGCCTGCAGGGCGAGGAGGGCGAACGCCCGCTCCTCGCAGATGGTGCTGAGCTCGGTGATCTTGTCGTGCTCGCCGATGACCTGCTCGGCGAGCGAGAGGTCTGCCTGGAGCAGCGACTGGGTGGCTCGCTCCATGGCGACCCCCGCAAGCCCCGCCATCTCACCGAGAAGGTCGGCAAGCTCGGTCATCTGTTCGTTGTAAGCCACGCGCATGAGGTCACAGCCTACGGTGCACGGGAAACCAAGTCACGATCACACGGTGAACGCAGGGTGAACGACGCTGCTGAGCGTGCGCTCAATCGCAGGACGTGTCGCCTGCGTTCACAACCGCCAGGTCCGCGGGGATTTCCGCGTCCTCCGGCTGGCCGATTCGCACGTCCGACACGTTCAGCGGAGTGTCGATCGGACTCGGTGTCTGCACGGTCCCGGAGAAGCTCGAACCGAGCGCGACCTCCACGACCGTTCCGAGTCCGGTGGTCGCCTCGAGCACCGCACCCGGGAACGACGACGCCAGGGTCGCCGCCTCGGCCTCGTGGCCCGGCGAGAACCGGATGACGGTCTCGCTGCTGGTGCCCGTGTAGTTGCCGACGTTGTAGATCTGGAAGCCCTCGGCGGCGAGATTGTCGGCGACGGTCGCGGCCAGCCCCGACTCACCCGATGCGTTCGACACCTGCACGGTCACGCTGGACGGGTCGACGGCCTGGACCGTCTCCGGGGCGGGCGGCGCGGCCTGCGGTTCGGGGGCGTTCGAGGGCAACGGTTCCGCCCGCTTCTCGCCGGGCAGCGCCTCGTCGTCGATGATGGCCCGGAAGATGGCCTTGATGTCGTCGGTGCGGGGAATCTCGTTGCCCCACTCGGTGGTGCCCGCGGTGGGCACGGTCAGGAAGGTGACCGCGCCCGCGTCGACGTTCTGCAGTGAGCGCCCGAGCGTGACCAGCGACTTCGTGTCGATGTTCTCCACGAACGTGTCGCGGGTGAACGCGTTGATGAAACCGTTCAGTTTGCCGGGATTGAGCAGCACCTGACTGGACAGGGCGCCCCTCAGCAGGGCGGAGAGGAATCTCTGCTGCCGGTTGATGCGCCCGTAGTCGCCGTTGCCCTCCGCCTCGACGTGTCTGGCGCGGACGAAGTTCAGTGCCGTCTTGCCGTCGAGCATCTGGGTGCCCGCCTGCGGCAGAACGGTGCCGAGTACGTCGTCCTCGAGTGGCTGGGTGGTACAGACCTTGACCCCGCCGATCTCGTTGACCATCGACTCGAAGCCGGCGAAGTCCATGCCGACGAAGTGGCCGATTTTCAGGCCCGACATCTTCTGGATCACCTTCACCAGGCATTTCGGTCCGCCGAGAGCGTACGTGGCGTTGAGTTTGTCGCCGTCGGCGGCGGGGAAGGTCTCGCCGGTGTAGCTGCCGCTGTCGTTGTCCCAGCCCTGGCAGACGGGTCGCTCGACGTCGAGGTCGCGGGGGAACGACACCGCGACCACCCGGCTCCGGTCGGCGGGGATGTTGACGAGCATCACCGTGTCGGCGCGGGAGCCCTCGGCGTCGTCGATGGTTCCGGCGCCGACCTCGCCGCTCGCGCCGGCGCGGGTGTCGGTGCCGACGATGAGGTAGGTCTCGTCACCGGTCTGYCCGACGGCGTCGAMGATGTCGGTCGACTCGGTGTCGAGTGCCGCGATCTGGTCGAACTTGCCCTCGGTGGAGCGCAGGTAGCCCCAGACGATGCCGGTTCCGGCGAGTGCGACCACCGCGACGAGCGCGACGACGGCGCGTCCCGCTGCGCGCAGACGCTTGCGTTTGCGGGTCTTGTTGAGGGCCAGGCGTGTGGTGCCCGGGTTGCCGACCACCTGCGGTACCGCGGTGGTCTCGGCGGAATCTGCGACCCGTTCGGGTTCGGGCGTGCTCTGCGGCGGCTCCGACGGCGGGGCTGCCGGCGGCGCTGCCGGTGGGGTCTTGCGCGGCGGAACCCCGGGAGGCGGCGGCTGCCGCTCGTCGATCGGGGGAATCGTCTCCGTCTTCTCCGGATCGCTCGCGTCGTCCTCGGCGACCTTCTTCACCAGGTCGGCGACGGAGAGCGCCTCGGTGGGTCCGCCCGCGGCCCGGCGGCCGATCCGGCCGCTGTCGTGGCGCGACGGTTCGGTGCGTTCCACCGGTGCACGGTGCTCGGGGGCTGCGGGCGGTTCGGGAGGCCGCCGTTCGGGAGGTGGCTGTCGCGGTGGGAGTCGCCGCGGCCGCCCCGACTGGGCTTCCCGGTAGCTGGGATCCGCTAGAGGACGCTCCCAGGGGGCGCGGGATTCGGGAGTCGGTGAGTCCGCACTGTGATCATCACCCACCGATGCAACCTGACCTCTCCGCCGACTCGGACCTCCGTCGGCCCCGACGGATTCCAGCCATAGTACTTATCGAACGTCGAGGCTCCCCACAAGTAGCGAGGTGACGCGCGTTCGCGCTGCTAACCACCGGAATGCATGAGGTCGGCGCCGGCGGGCACCAGGCAGTCGTCGGGGTCGTCGAGCCACCCCTCAGGGAGGGCGACCGTGCCGGGCGATCCCTGCCGCCCGCGCGGACCCTCGGCGTCCTTGGGGAACGGGATGGTCGGATCGAGCTGGACGAGGAGGTCGTCGAGTTCGGTGAGTTTGCTCACGAGGGCCATCGCGACCCGCAGTTCGGACCCGGCGGGGAAGCCCCGCAGGTACCAGGACACGTGCTTGCGCAGTTCGCGCAGGCCCTTGTCCTCGCCGTGGTGATCGGCGAGGAGTTCCGCGTGCCTGCGGATGATCGTGGCCACCTCGCCGAGGTTGGGCGGAGTGGGCTGCGGCTTTCCGTTCAGTGCCGCGCTCAGCTCCGCGAACAGCCACGGCCTGCCGAGGCACCCGCGTCCGACGACGACGCCGTCGCACCCGGTCTGCTCCATCATGCGGGCCGCGTCCTCGGCCGCGAAGATGTCGCCGTTCCCGAGGACGGGCACGTCCGTGACGTGTTCCTTGAGCCGGGCGATCTCGTTCCAGTCGGCCGTGCCGGAGTACCGCTGCGAGGCGGTACGCGCGTGCAGCGCGACGGCGGCGGCGCCCTCCCCGGCGGCGATCCGGCCGGCGTCGAGATGCGTGTGATGCTCGGCGTCGATGCCGACGCGGAACTTGACGGTCACCGGGACGTCGGTGCCCTCGGTCGCCTTCACGGCCGCCGCGACGATCCGGCCGAACAGCGTGCGCTTGTACGGCAGCGCCGCACCGCCACCCTTGCGGGTCACCTTGGGGACGGGGCAGCCGAAGTTCATGTCGATGTGGTCGGCCATGTTCTCGTCCACGATCATCTTGGCCGCCGCGTACGTGGTGTCCGGGTCGACGGTGTACAGCTGCAGGGACCGTGGCGTCTCGGTCGGGCCGAACGTCGTCATGTGCAGGGTCGCGGGCTGCCGCTCGACCAGCGCACGCGCGGTCACCATCTCGCAGACGTACAGGCCGGACGTGCTGCCCGCGCGTTCCGTCTCGAGCTCACGGCACAGCGTGCGGAAGGCGACGTTGGTGATCCCGGCCATGGGGGCCAGAACCACCGGACTGCGCAGCTCGAGCGATCCGATACGAAGGGATGACATTGACGACCTCTGGGAAAGTGCTGGAAAAAACTGTGCCCGGTACCGAATCCGGTACCGGGCACAGGATAACTGTTTAGGTCAGGAAGCCTTCTGCTCGCGCTTCTTGGCCTCGCGGGCCAGCATGCGGTCGCGCTGCTCCTCGAACTTGGTGGCCTGGCCCTCGAGGTTCTCGAGGAACTTGCCGAGGCTCTCGCGGATCTCCTCGCCGCGGGCGGTGAAATCGTTCCGCTCGAAGATGTTCCACTTGCGCAGGACGGGCATCACGACCTCTTCGAGGTGCTGACGCAAGTCGTAGATGCCGTGCTTGGCCATGAGCACACCGTTGCGCCGGAAGTTCGGCATACCGGCGCCCGGCATCTGGAAGTTCTGGACGATCATGTTGACGGCCTCGAGCGCCTGGTCGGGCGCGAGGTCGAGGGCCGCACCACACATGTTGCGGTAGAAGATCATGTGCAGATTCTCGTCGGCCGCGATGCGCTGCAGCATCTTGTCGGCGATCGGGTCCTTGCACGCCTTGCCGGTGTTGCGGTGGCTCACACGGGTGGCGAGTTCCTGGAACGTGACGTACGCGACGGAGTGGAGGAAGCCTGCGTCGACGTCGGCGGGGGAGGCGAAGCCGTTCGTCATGTGCTCCATGCGGAACTGCTCGAGCTGGACGGGGTCGACGGCGCGGGTCACGACGAGGTAATCGCGCATCACGATCCCGTGACGGTTCTCCTCGGCGGTCCAGCGACCGACCCATGTTCCCCATGCGCCGTCCTGGGAAAAGTTCTCCGCGATCTCGCGGTGGTACGACGGCAGGTTGTCCTCGGTGAGGAGGTTCGTGATCATCGCGGCCTTGGCGACCTCGTCGAGCTGCGACTGCTCGGGGTCCCAATCGGTGCCGCCCATCGCGGCGAAGTTGCGCCCCTCGTCCCACGGAACATAGTCGTGGGGGTGCCATTCCTTGGCCATGGAGAGGTGGCGGTTGACGTTCTCTTCTGCAACCGGCGACAACTCCTGCAGCAGTTCGAGTTGGGTCAGGTCCCTCGCCATGTGTAATGCCTCCAGTAGCTCAAATTTGACTTTGTTCAGCCTACGGCACCGTAAGTAGGTTGGTAAACGCCGTCGGCGGCCCGGGAACCGTCGAAGTTACCGATCCGTAATGGACCTTCCGGGATGTGTCGCCGCCACGCGGCGAACCGTTACATGACAGTGTACTGATGAGGTTGCGTGTGCGGTGACCAGCGTAATCATCCCAGGGAGAGATCATCACAGCGACGCGCGGGCAGTTGTGGACGATCACAGATTTGTGGGTCTCCACAGATTCCCCGCCCTAACTCGAGCCGTGTCGACGGTTGCGTAGGAGGCGCTTCGTCCGGCTCCGAGTCTCCTGGGAATTCGATCCACCCCAGGTGTGAATATCGACACCCTGCGGGGCGGCGGTGACCCGCCGCCCCGTCTCGCTACTTCTTTCCGCCGCCGAGCAGTCCGGCGAGCATGTCGCCCAGTCCGCCGCCCGCACCCTTCCCGAGCAGGCCACCGAGAACCCCGCCGAGCCCGCCGGAACCGCCGCCGCCTCCGAGGAGTCCGCCCAGTACGTCCCCGAGACCTCCGCCTGCCTGGCCCGCATCTTGCGGCTGCGCCTGCGGAGCGGAACCGCCGCCCGTCACCTGCTTGGCGATGTACGCCAGCACGATCGGCGCGAGGATCGGCAGCAACTGCTTCATGAGGTCGCTGCCCACTCCGCTGCCGCCGCCGACCCCGCCGAGTGTGCTCGCCACCTGGTCACGTTCGCCGCCGAAGATGTTGGACACGATCTTGTCGCCGTCGTCCGTGTCGACCTGGTCGATGTCGATTCCGCCGTCCAGCAGCGTCGTGCCGCGGTGATCGTGCAGCGCGCTCTGCAGGGACGCGGCGCCGTCCGGGTCCTCGGCGTTGGCGCCGAGCCCGCCGACGAGCGTCGGCAGCGCCGACTTCACTGCGGTCTCGGCGGTGGCCTCGTCGACGCCGAGTTGCCGGGCGATCTGGTTGATCGGAATCTGGGACAGAAGGTCGTCGATCGATGCCATGGATGCCTGCCTCGTCATGGGGCTCTTCGTCGAAACCCCCGGACTTCCGACATTAGTGAATCCCGTATGTCCGATATGCCTGTTGCGGTCGGTCGGGGTGCTGCCGACAATCGTCACATGGGCAACAACATGAGCCGCCTCGAACAGATCGCCGCCGAATTGCCCGAAGCCGTACGGGTGGACATCGCCCAGTGGGACGGGCACCCGACGTTCCGGGTGCGGGGCAAGAACTTCGTGTTCAGCGACGTGGACGCCACCCGGTTGACGGTGAAGCTCACCGTCGACGAGGCAGAAGCGGTGGTCGCGACGGAACCGGGGGCTGAGCCCGCGGGATACGGTCTCGGTAGACACGGCTGGATCGCAGTGGACGTCGCGGACGCGGACGGGCCCCGGTGGGAACAGCTGCGTGAGTGGATCAGGACGTCGTACACGCTCGTCGCGCCGAAGCGACTGGCGAAGCAGGTGCTGGACGAAGAACCGTTGCCGACGCAGGGAGACCAGTCATGACGACCGACAACAGCGCATCCACCACCACGCCGGCGAAGTCGGGACTGCCGTCGTGGGCCAAGAAGGCCATCGGGATCGCCGTCCTCCTGGTGGTGCTGGTCATCGCGTATTTCATCCTCGCGGCGTACCTCCCGCGGGCGTGGGCGCAGAACGTGGGCGGGATGGCGGATGGCAGCTTCGGCGGCGGCATCCTGTGGGGACTCTTGTTCGGCACCCTGTGCACGCTGCTGCCCCTGCTGCTGTTCCGCGGGGCGTGGCGGTTGTTCCGCAAGCGCCGGTTCAAGCCCGTGCAGATCGTGTTGCTGATCCTCGGAGTCCTTGTGGTGCTGCCCAATCTGCTGACGCTCAGCGTGGTGCTCGGCGGCAACAGCGCGGCGCACGCCGGCGAACGGATCATGGACGTCGACGCGCCCGGATTCCGCGGTGCGTCGCTCGCCGGCGCCATCATCGGGGTGGTGCTGTTCCTCGGCGTCGCCGGAGTCAGCTTCACGTACCGCAAGCGCGGTGAGGATCTCGCCGAGATGCGCGGGGACACGAAAGCGAAAGACGGGCAGGTCGGCGACGGGCCGTCACCCGCCGCGCCCTGACAATTCACCACACGAGCACGGGTTTGATCACCGTCCCCGCAGCCTGATCGGCGACGGCGCGGTTGATGTCCTCGAACCGGTACTCGGTGACGAGACGGTCGAACGGGAACCTCCCCTCGGCGTGCAACGCCAGCAACTGCGGAATGAACTGCTGCACGGACGAATCGCCCTCGACGCAGCCGCGGAGGGTCTTGCCGTTCAGCATCAGGTCCTGAATGTTCACCGCCACTTCGGGTGTGCCCAGTCCGACGACCACCGCGCTGCCTCGCGCCCGCAGCGACGACAGCGCCTGACCGATGACGGCGGGGATCCCCGTCGTGTCCAGGGTGTGGGTGGCGCCGCCGCCGGTCCCCGCGCGGATCGCCGCGACGACGTCCTGCGTCCCGGGATCGAGCGCGACCGCACCGAACTCCGCCGCGAGCGCACGCCGCGCGGGCACTGGATCGACCGCGAAAATTGTTGCGACACCTTTTGATCGGGCGGCGAGCAGCGCAGCGAACCCGACGCTGCCCGCGCCGAAGACGACCACACTCGAATCGCTGCCGGGCCGGAGCACGTTCAGTACCGCACCGGCACCCGTCTGGAACCCGCAGCCGAGCGGCGCCGCGGCGGCCAGGTCGACGGACTCGTCGACGACGACGATGTTGTCGGCCGTCGCGAGAACGTGGTCGGCGAAGCTGGACTGGCCGAAGAAGGCGGCGCGCACCGGTTCGCCGTTCCGGGTGACGGTGGCCGAACCGTCCACACGCCTGCCCGAACTGTTCAGGCGGTGCGCGTCGACGCAGTACGCCGGACCCGCACTTCGGCATTGGTCGCAGTCACCGCAGTGGCGGTAGCTGAGAATCACATGATCGCCGGGCGCTATCCCGCTCACGCGTGCCCCGACGTCGACCACGATCCCGGCACCTTCGTGCCCGAGGACGGCCGGACCGGCGGCGGTGGGGAGTGCCGCCTTGGTGACGAGGTCCGTGTGGCACAGGCCGGTGGCGACGACCCGCACCAGAACCTCGTCCGCGCGGGGCTCGTCGAGTTCGACCGTCTCCAGCGTGAACGGAGACTCGGGACCGAGGGAGAGCGCTGCGGTGACCTGCATTGGGGCTCAGTCTCTTTCGAGCAGGAAGTAGTAGTGCCTGCCGCCGTCGAGGACCAGTGCGGACTTGCCGTTCATGATGCCCATGAGGGTCGAGTCGTCGACCTTCTTGAAGTGATCGAAGATGGGGGCGCCGTCGTACACCATGGTGGCGGTGACCTCGCCCCGGAACTCGATGTTCCACAGACTGGCCTCGCCGTTGCCGCCCTCGACGTCGGAATAGAGGTTCCCGTCTGCGTCCCGGCAGATCAACGGTTTCGCGTCCTCGAGGGAGTGGAACGTCTTTCCGTGCCAGCGGCTCGCGACCAGCTTGTCGTGCAGGCGGTGCCCGGTGGCGAAGTCGTCGCCCTTCCAGCTGCCGAGGATGTCCTCGGCCCGCACGGTGTCGAGTGCCGCCCACACGGCGTCGAGTTCGTCGGGGGAGACGCCGGCGTCGCGCTGTCGAAGCTCGTGGAACGTGCTGCGGGCCTGATCGATGTTCATGGTCGTACCTCGGGTTCTCGTGCGGACGGGAAGGTCGAAGAGTTTCCGAACCAGATTGTTCGTCAACTGCGCAGGCTACGCCGAACCAAATGGTTCGGCAACGGGCAATTTAGGATGTCGGCATGCGATCAGCGGGAGAAGCCACGCGCGACCGGATCCTCGCCGCGGCCAAGGACGAATTCGCCCGCTACGGAGTCGCCGGGGCCCGGATCAACCGCATCGCGGAGGCGGCCCGGGCGAGCAAGGACCGCCTGTACGCGTACTTCGACAGCAAGGAAGCGCTGTTCGACGCCGTCATCCAGCAATGGATCGTGGAGACGACGGAGCAGACGGCACTGCGGGGCGACGATCTGCCGGGGTATGCGGGCCGCTTGTTCGACGACTACGTGGCGCACCCCGAGAACGCACGGCTGCAGGAGTGGGCCGACCTCGAGATGCGGGAACAGATCGCGGACAGCGACGCGCGGATCGTCACCCTGCGGCCCAAGGCCGCCGAGATTCGCCGAGGGCAGCAGGAGGGGTTCGTCGATCCGTCGTGGAACGCAGGCGAACTACTGCTCGTGATCACCGACGTCGTCCGATCGCTGGCCACCGCGCCGGGCGGCAAGAAGTCAGGGGAACGCACGGTGGCGCAGCGGCGGCAGACCGCCGTCGAGGCCGTTCGGCGGTTGATCCGGGTGTCCTCGGTGGAGGACGCGCCGCGCCGCGGGTGAGTGCCGCTCAGCTCCGCAGTAGCGCGTTGAGTCGGGCGGCCTGACGCGTGAGGTGGTCTCGTTCGGGGAGATTGGGCGCCTTGTCGGCCGCCTCCGCGTAGAGCCGTGCCGCCGTTGCCAGGTCGCCGTCCCGCTCGCGGAGATACGCCGCGACCGCGGTGTGACGGGGCAGTGCGTCGTCCAGCGCCGCGAGTGCGGCCAGCCCGGCGCGCGGGCCGTCGGCCTCGCCGACCGCGACGGCCCGATTGAGGCGGGCCACCGGGCTGTCGGTGAGGTGCACCAGTTCGTCGTACCACTCGACGATCTGCACCCAATCGGTCTCCTCGGCCGTCCGGGCGTCGGCGTGGAGCGCGGCGATGGCGGCCTGGGCCTGGAATTCGCCCAGGCGGTCGCGGGCCAGGGCCGCCTGGAGGATGTCGACGCCCTCGGCGATCAGACGGGTGTCCCACAGGCTGCGGTCCTGCTCGGCGAGGGGTACGAGGCTGCCGTCGGGGCCGGTCCGTGCCGGGCGCCGCGCGTGGTGAAGCAGCATGAGCGCGAGCAGACCCGCGACCTCCGGATGGTCGATCGCGGCCGCGAGCTGACGGGTGAGCCGGATCGCCTCGGCGGCGAGGTCGACCTCGCCGGAATACCCCTCGTTGAACACCAGGTAGAGCACCCGCAGCACCGTGGCGACATCGCCGGGCTGGTTGAACCGGACGCCCGAGACGGTCCGCTTGGCCCGGCTGATGCGCTGGGCCATCGTCGCCTCCGGAACCAGGTAGGCCTGCGCGATCTGACGCGTCGTCAGGCCGCCGACCGCGCGCAGCGTGAGCGCGACGGACGATGCCGGTGTCAGGGACGGGTGCGCGCACAGGAAGTACAGCTGGAGCGTGTCGTCGACCGCCTCGGCCGGTCCGGGCACCGGCTCGGCCTCGATGCGTTCCTCGCGCTGCCTGCGGGAGGAGTGGGCGCGGGCGGTGTCGAGGAACTTCCGCCAGGCCACGGTGACCAGCCAGCCCTTGGGATCCCGCGGCGGGTCGTCCGGCCACACGCGCACGGCCTCGACCAGGGCGTCCTGCACGGCATCCTCGGCCTCCGCGAAGTCGGCTCCGCGGCGGACGAGGATCCCGATCACAGCGGGGGTGAGGGTGCGCAGTGCCGCCTCGTCCACTGGCGAACCTCCTTGGTGAGGTACGGCCCATTGTGGCCGTGTTCACTGCGGGGACGGAGCCGGCCGCGGATTCTCGACATCCCGCGACCAAGGTGAGCACGTCGCCGGGTCGACGGGTGGTCACATGGTGACCACTCCGCCGCTCCGAACGCGTCTATCGCACTACCTGACCAGGATGAACCGGTCAGGACGGTGCCCCCAGTAGGGCTCGAACCTACGACCTGCGGATTAAAAGTCCGTAGCTCTACCAACTGAGCTATAGGGGCGCGGGGCCAGAGTCTAGTGCGCAGACGGTGACCGAGAGAACAGCACCCCCGGCACGGCGCGCCGTGCCGGGGGATGGAAGTGGTCGGCTCGGGTGCGCACCCCCTGCAGCGCACCCGAGCCGACCCAAATTATACCACTTGGTGTGTTTTCGGCGGCGGTCCGATTTCGGGTGAATAACGGGTGCAAGGTTTGTTTTATGGAAGTTTTCATGATCTAAAGACTGCTCTGTTGGTTCTTTCAAAACGGGGATACTGTTATGTATGGCTCCAAGCTCGCCCCTGCAGGGCGAAAAGCGGGGGTTACTACATTTGGGAGAGGGATTCACCGTCATGGCACGTCAGCAGGAGCGTGCGCGACGCACTCGCGCTGCACTGGTGGAGTCGGCCGCGATCGAGTTCGCGAAGCGCGGCTATGCGGCGGCGTCGGTCAACACGATCCTCGAGGGCTCGAACGCCACCAAGGGGGCGATGTACTTCCACTTCCAATCGAAGGAAGAACTCGCCCGCGCCGTCCTCCAGTCCGGGGTGGAGCAATTCACCGCCCTGACCGACAGGTGGACGAGTCGCACGGACATCGGGCCCTTCGAGGCGCTGCACGGTTTCGTGATCGACCTGGCGAAGCTGTTTCATTCGAGCGTCATCGTGCGGGCCGAGTTCCGGCTGATCGTCGAACCCGAGTTCTACCCGGACGTGCAGTCCGGTGGCTCGCAGGTGTGGGGGCGCACCGCGCACGCGTTCGCGATCCGCGCCCAGCGGGACGGGTCGCTGCGCGCCGATGCCGACCCGGAGAAGTTCACCCGGGTCCTGGCGGCCTCTCTCGCCGGCCAGCGGTACATGTCCGACATGACCGCGCTGGAGGGCGACCTCGGTACACGGTTCGTCGAATCGCTCGAAGTGATCCTCGCGGCGATGGCTTCACCCGAATGGCTGGAGAAGTTTGCGCGGGACGGATGGCCGGATTCCGGGTCAGAACTGCCCGATTCGTAGTCTGACCTGGCGATTTGGGAAATTCTCGATCCGTGTCCTAAGCTATCCAAGCTCCCAACGGAACGCCGTTGAGGTACTGGTTCGGAGAAATCCGACGGGCCCCCTTCGTCTAGCGGCCTAGGACGCCGCCCTTTCAAGGCGGTAGCGCGGGTTCGAATCCCGTAGGGGGTACGTTTGACCGGTGTCGAGCATGCGGTATGGTTCGACGGCAGTAAAAGTGACACGCAGTAACGCTCTACACTTGTAGAGCACAGCAGGACAAGCAAGGCCCTGTGGCGCAGTTGGTTAGCGCGCCGCCCTGTCACGGCGGAGGTCGCGGGTTCGAGTCCCGTCAGGGTCGCAAGTGTGTTGCCGATACACGGTATCGGCAACACAATGCGATAGGCATTCGGTTCGGGTGCCGTCCGGCCAGGTAGCTCAGTTGGTACGAGCGTCCGCCTGAAAAGCGGAAGGTCGCCGGTTCGATCCCGGCCCTGGCCACCACGATTCACAGAAACTCCGTTGTCGAGAACGTCGACAGCGGAGTTTTTTCGTTCCCACCCCACGTGAGTGCCAAAGTGTGGGGGAACACACTTTGGCACTCACGTGGGGCTACCGTCGCGCGACGCCGGCGAAGTGACTGTCGCTAGGCTGACGTCCATGAGCACTGCTGAAGAGCCGCTGACGGCGGGCCGCGACGGGCTGTTGTCGTTGCTCCGCAACGGGCAGCTGCCCTCGCGCGGGGCCAAGGCCCCGCAGCGGGAGCGTTACCAGCGGATCGTCGCCGCGGCGATGGAACTCGCCTCCGAGGGCGGGTACGACGCCGTGCAGATGCGCGCCATCGCGGATCGGGCGGGCGTCGCGCTGGGCACCGTGTACCGGTACTTCCCGTCGAAGAACCACATGCTGGTGATGGGCCTCCTGATGGTGTTCGAGGGCATGCGGTCCCGGTTCGAGAACGTCACCATCCCCGGCGACACCCCGTCGGAGCGGATCCTGTTCGTGCTCCGGAAGAACACCGAGGTCCTCGAGAAGGACCGGCCGCGGTACGAGGCCCTGGTGCGTGCGTTCATGTTCGCGGACGCGTCGGCCTCGGCCGAACTGGATGCGTTCGGCGCCCTGATGACGGAGATGTTCGCCAAGACCATCGGTGTCGAGCAGATCTCCGACGACCAGTTGAACGCCATCCGCGTGATCGGCGACGTCTGGATGTCGAGCCTGGTGTCCTGGGTGGCAGGCCGCATCTCGGTGGACGAGGTGATGGCGCACCTGGGGCTCGCGGTTCGTCTCGTGTTCCGCCGCCTCGGCGGCTAGTCGTCAGCCGACGCGCCCGAAGTAGGCGTCCCGGATCACCGCCCTGTCGTCGATCTCGCCCGCATCCGCGTCCATGACGACGCGTCCGACGTCGAGGACGGTGACGTGATCGGCCACGCTCATCGCGGCGTCGACGGCCTGCTCGACGAGGAGCACCGCCAGCCCGGCCTCCTTGAGAATGTTCACGCGTTCCATGACCTCGCCGACGATTACGGGCGCCAGCCCGCCGGACGGCTCGTCGAGCAGTAGCAGGGTGGGTTTCGCCATCAGCGCCTGCCCGATCGCCAGCATCTGCTGCTGCCCGCCGGACATCGCACCGGCGAGCAGGCCGCGTTTCGCGCCGAGGACGGGGAACAGGTCGTAGATCCGCTCCACCTCCTCGCGGACGGCGGACCGTCTCATCCTGCGGACGTACCCGCCGAGAATCAGGTTCTGTTCCACGGTCTGCCGGTGGAAGACCCGCTTCCCCTCCTGCACGTAGGCCATTCCCTGGCGGACCCGCCGGTGCGGCGCCACCTTCGCGATATCGCGGCCGTCGAACTCGATCGTCCCGGCGGACACCCTGTTCAGCCCCGAGATGGCACGCAGGGTGCTGGTCTTCCCAGCACCGTTCCGGCCGAGCAGTGCGGTGACCTTGCCGGGCCACACGTCGAGCGAGACGTCCCACACCACCCGCAGGTCGCCGTATCCGGATTGCACGTTCCGCAGGCTCAGCAGCGGTGTTGCAGTCTGATCGCTCATGAGGTCGCCTCTCCGGCCAGTTCCGTGTCCTCGGCGACGACGCCGAGGTATTCGCTGAGTACGCGAGGGTTGTGTTCGATCTCGGAGGGTGGACCTTCGGCGATCACGCGGCCCTGAGCGAGCACGACGATGGTGTCGGCGAGTGCCAATACCAGGCGGAAGTTGTGCTCGACCAGCACGATCGTGCAGCCGGCGTCGCTGAGTTGACGGATCAGGCCGGCAAGGCGCTCCACCTCGTCCTCGTCGAGGCCGGACGCCACCTCGTCGAGCAGCAGGACCCGCGGTGCGGCGACCACCGACCGGGCGACCTCGAGCAGCCTCCGCATTCCCAGGGGGAGTGCGGTTGCGGTCTCGTCGCGTAGATGCGACAGCCCCACGACGTCGAGTGCGCGTTCCGCCTCGGCGATGTCGGCGGCGCGGACCCTGTGATGACGGGGAAGCCGCAGGACGGTCGAGAGCATCGAAACCCGGTCGGTGCTGTACCGACCGGAGGCCACCGCCTCGAGGACGGTGACGCCGTCGGGGATGTCGGGTGTCTGGAACGTTCGGGCCACGCCGCATCCGGCGACCCGTTCCGGCGCCTTGCCCTGGACCTCGGTGTCACCGATCAGGATTCGACCGCTGTCGGGGCGGTAGAACCCGCAGATCATGTTCAGCATCGTGGTCTTGCCCGAGCCGTTCGGTCCGATCAGCGCGGTGATGCTGCCCGGTTCCGCTCGCAGCGATGCGTCGTCGAGTGCCTGGTTGCCGCCGAATGCCTTCGAGATGCCGTCGACCACGAGCACCCGACCCGGCATCGGGTCCATCGCCGATCGATCCGTGCCTCCGGGGCGGGCGTGTGTTCCACGGCCGGTCAGGCCCGCCGCGCGGTCCAACCGTGCCGTCGCCTGCTTGGCGACCTTCGCGAGGCCACCACTGAGGAGGACGCCGCCGAGGATCAGGAATCCGCCGTAGAAGACGAGGGCGTACTGCTGGAACTCGGACGACTGGTTCGGGCCGAGTTGCATGATCGCCGCCCCGACCGCCGCGCCGTAGACGCTCGTCGCGCCCCCGAGGATGCACGCCGCGAGAACTGCTGTCGCGAACGTGAATCCGAACGCTTCGGGGGAGACGTACATGTCGATGTTCGCGAACAGGGCGCCCGCGAGGCCGGCGGGGAACGCGCCGATCGCATAGCCGAGAAGCTTCATCCGGAACACCGAGATGCCCACCGAGGACGCGAGGACGGGGCTCTGTTTGAGGGTGCGGAACGCAATGCCGTGCCGGGAGGCCACCAGGTTGCGCAGGACCGCGAACCAGAGGATCGCGACGATGACGACCACCATGTAGAACCGGTCGGCGTCGATCGCCTCACCGAACAGGGTGGCCGGTTCGATCCCGCTGAGTCCGTTGCGGCCGCCGGTGGTGTCGCCGAAGACGGCGATGATGTCCGGCACGAGGAGGACGAGGAAGAACGACGTCATCGCCAATGACCAACTGCCGAGCCGCAATCCCGGGATTCCGGTGACGATGCCCACCGCGAGCGCCACCAGCCCCGAGGCGGCCAACTGCAGCACGATGTCCGTGTATCCGGCGATCGACATGAGCCCGGCGGTGTACGCCCCGGCCGCGTACATCGCGGCCTGGCCGAGCGCGAGTTCCCCCGCGTAGCCGAGGCTGAGATTGAGGCCGCTGACGACCAGCGCGAGGATGCAGGCGAGTTGCACCTGCCGGGACAGCGCGAAGCCCAGACCGAACTCCGGCAGGAACAGCACGAGGAGGCCGACGGCGAGCGGGAAGAGCCAACCGGGGGCCGATCGAATCAGGCGCCACAGAGCCATTGTTCACACCACCCGTTCCCGCGTCCGGCCGAACAGTCCGGCCGGACGCACCATGAGGATCGCGATGAGGACGACGAAGACCGCGATGTTGCTGTACTGGCTGCCCAGGTCGAGAGCGGCGAACGACTCGGCGAGTCCGACGGTCAGGCCGCCGACCAATGCGCCGGGGAGCGAGCCGAATCCGCCGATCGCCAGGGCGACGAAGCCCTTGATCGCCAGCGCCGAACCCAGGGTGGCCACCGCGAACGTCTTGGGACCCACGAAGAGCCCGAGGAAACCGGCGAGCGCTCCGGAGAAGGCGAACGCACCGAGGGCCAGCGCCCGGACGTTGACACCGCGCAACAGGGCGGCTTCGCGGTCCTCGGAGATGCCCAGGAGGGCGAGACCGGTCATGGTCCGGGTGCCGACCCGTCCGAGGACGACCACCAGCACGACCGCCAGAATCAGCAGCACGATCTCGACCGGATATGTGCGGCCGCCGAGGACCGTGATCGGGTCGTTCGAGCCGAAGAACGGGACGGTGAGCGGTTCGCTTCCCCAGATCAGCTGCGTCGCACCGTTGATCAGTGTCGCGGCGCCGAGCGTGGTGACGAGCTGATTCTGGTGATCGCGGACCGGCCGGACCGCGACGATCTCCTCGATCCCGGCCAGGATCATCACGGCGACCGTGGCCGTCACCGCGACGACGAGGATGGGCAACTTCAGGGTGACCAGGCCGGTGTAGGCGACGAAGGTGCCGACCATCATCAGCTGGGCCTGAGCGAAGTTGAACGTGTGGGACGAGATGAAGACGATGTTGTAGCCGATCGCGACGAGCGTGTAGACCGCCCCGAGCGCGAGGCCAGACCAGACTATGGTCACCGATATCTCCTGTGGGTGGGTGTCACGCGCTCGGGTTTCCGTACTGGCCGTTCAGGAGTGGGCTCGGCGGCACGAACTTGTACGCTTCGTCTCCCGGTTTCGACGCGTGCGAGTCTGCCGAGAAGTGATAGGACGGCGAAAACGCGGTCTCGGCGCCGTCGAGGACTTCCTGGTTCTCGAGCGCCTCGGCGAGGGCTTCGGGATCGGACGAGGAGCCGGCCATGTTCGCGGCGGCCACGACGAGGGGCAGTGCGTCGTAATTGTCGGCGAGGATCAGCGTCGACGGGATGTCGCCCATCGCCTTCATGTTGTCGACCATCGTGTTGACGGCGGTGTCGTTCGCGTCGTAGACCGTGCTCGACAGCACGTGCATGACCAGGTTCGCCGTGGCCGGAGTGCCGAGCACGCCTTCCGGTGCAGCCTTCGAGACCAGCGACGTTCCCGCGACCGACGTGTTTCCGACGAGCGGGATGTTCCAGTCGAGCCGCTGAAGGCTCGCGAGGAGGTATCCGAGTGGTGCCCCGTAGGCGTCCACGACGAGCGCCTGCGTGCCCCGGTTCTTGAGCGATTGCAGTTGTGCCGTCATGTCGAGTGCCGCGGTGTCGTACTCCTCGGATCCGGTGCTGCTCACCCCTGCTTCGCTCAGCGCGTCTTCCATCGCCTGTCCGAACACTTCGCCGTAGGCACTACTCCCGTGGACGACGCCGACGGACTGGTATCCCTTGCCCTTGATGTATCGCGCGATGGTCTCGGCGTTCTCGGCCGGTCCCGAGGCGAGGTCGAAGTTGAGCGGGTACTTCTCCGGATTCGCCGAATCCTCGGTGGGTCCGATGTTGAACGAGAGGATCTTGTTCTGCGCGAGGATCGGCAGTGTCGCGGTGGTGATGGTCGACGGACCGGAATTGAGGAAGAGGTCGGGCTTCTTTCCCGACGCGATGGCCTCCCGCAGTTTGGACACGGCCGTGGTGGCGTCGCCGGCGTCATCGACGACGGTGATCTCCACTTGGCGTCCGCCGACGCCGCCTGCTCGGTTCACGGCCTCGGCGCTCGCCTTCGCCGCGAGCACGGACGTCTGCGCGTTCGCGGCGAGCGCGCCCTGCCCGCTGATTCCGCCGGTCACGAGCACCCGATACGGTCCGCCGGCGGCGTCGGCGTCGTCTGCGCCCGCCCCGGAACACCCGGTGAGCGCGAGTGTGGTCGCGGCGAGCGCCGCTGTGAGAGCTGAGGATCGAATTCGCATGGGCGCCCCTTTAGCGTAAGCAAGCAAGTGCTTGGTTCGGCAAAAGGTAGCAGAACTAACGGTCGATGTCCGCGGAATGTCTCACTCGGCGGGAGGATTTCGCCCGGAACGTGCCGAACTCAGCGAAACGACTGCCGGATCACCGGTTCTCGCCGTTCGAGGATGGTGGCGGTGTGCTGCCGGACCATCGTGTCGAGGTGCTCACCCTGCGGTGCGAGCCAGAAGTCGCCGCGGTCGATGCCCGCGAAGACCAACTCCGCGAACGTGTCTGCGTCGAGTCCGTCGGTGTCGAGCAATTCGCGCATCTGCGTGACCATCCGATCGACGGCCGGATGGGAGACGGCCCCGAACGGGTTGTCGAACACGGATGTGACGACGGGCCCGGGTGCGAGCACGCTCGCGGACACCGCGGCGTCGATCATGCTCAACTCCATCTGCAGGCATTCGGTGATCGCGACGACCGCGAATTTCGATGCGCTGTACGGCGACATCATCGGACCGGGCGCGAAACCGCCGACCGACGCCGTGTTGACGACGCGGCCGGCGCCGCCCTGATCGAGCATCCGTGGAACGAACGCGCGGATTCCGTTGACGACGCCCGTGATGTTGACGCCGAGTGCGGCGTCCCAGTCGGATTCGCCGAGTTGCCAGAGGAATCCGGCCCGCATGATGCCGGCGTTGTTGAAGAGCAGGTCCACCCGGCCGAACGAGTCGAACGCGAGTTCGGCCAGGGCGTGGACGGATCGGGAGTCGGACACGTCGGTGACGCAGGTGAGGGCGCCGCCCAGGTCCGCGGACGCACGGTCCAGTGCGGCCGCGTCGATGTCGGCGAGCACCACGGCCATGCCGCGGGCGTGCGCATGCCGGGCGATCCCCGCGCCGATTCCCGAGGCCGCGCCGGTGACGACGACAACCTGCTTCTCATCTGATTCCGGTTCCGTCACGGCTCGACGGTAGGACCGTCGACGGCGGCCTCGGCCCGGCGCTCTCGCTCAGCGGGAGGGATTCACGTGCCGCGACCCCACAGTGGTTCGAGGTCGGGGCCCTCCTCGCCCTGCTGCGCACCCCGGAAGCGCACCGCGAAGACGATCCAGCCGATGGCGGCCATCAGCAGGAAGCTGACCAGCCGGTAGACGACGATCGCGGACACCGCTTCGGAGCCGGCCATTCCGCTGGCGGTCAGGGCGGGCACCAGCACGGCGTCCATGACACCGAGCCCGGCGGGCAGGAGTGGGATGGCCGAACCCGCGGCGTTGCCCGCCGCGTACGCGACGGCGAGCCCGGCGAATCCGGGATGGGCGCCGACCGCGTAGCACGCGAACGCGAGGCACGAGGCGTCTGCGATCCAGTTGAACAGCGACCACCCGAACGCGCGGGCCGTGTCGCGGCGATCCATCCGGACGGCGCTCATCTGGTCGACGATGTGCTTCCACTGGCGAACCCCGGTCAGCGGAGGCTTCTTTCGCAGCGCGTTGACGCCGCGCAGCGCGGTGATGCCCACGCCCTCGAGTGCGTCGGGTCGTGACGCGGCGTACTGGGCCACGACGAGGAAGGCGCACAGGCCGCCGAACGTGAAGATCAGCGAGAACGGGTTGGTCTTGGCTCCGACGAGCAGTGCGCCCGCGAGTCCGACGAGCGCCAGGCCGATCGCCTGAAGGACGCCGGCCATCACCAGTTGCCACGTCGCGATCACCGGCGACGCACCCCAGAGCCGCGTCTGCCGGTACGTGAACGTCGTCGCGAGAACCGGGCCGCCCGGCAGCGTCACGCTCATCGAGTTGGACGCGAACGTCACCGCCAGCGACTGCCGCTGCCTGATGTGCACACCCGCGACCCCCAGCAGGCAGCGTTGCACCCGGGCGAAGCTCGACATCGACGCCAGCGACGCCACGACGGCCGCGGCCACCCAACCCCATTTCAGGTCGCCGAGGTTCTGGACGCTCTCGGACAGGTCCGGCCAGATCAGGACGATCTCCACCGCGAGCACCACGACGAGCAGGCCGCCGATCACCCATTCGACACGACGCCTGCGGGGCGTCGGGCGGGTGTCTTCGGCGTCAGTCATACGCGTCCATTACACATGGCGGGTGATCAGACCGTGTATCCGCCGTCGACGTCGAGCTTCTGCCCGGTGACGAAACCGGCCCGGTCGCCCGCGAGGAAGCAGACGGCCTCGGCGACGTCGGCGGCGGTGCCGAACCGGCGTAGCGGTATCCGGCTCATCGCGGCGTCGAGTGCGCGTTGATCGAGTTCTTCGGAGGTGATCAGCCGCTCGGCCATGCCGTCGGTGAGCATCCCCGGGCCCACCGAGTTGAAGCGGACGCCGTAGCGGCCCTCCTCGGCGGCGAATCCCTTGACCAGTTGTTCGATCGCGCCCTTGGTTCCCGGGGAAAGGCCGTCGCGCACCGGGAAGCGGCTGGTGGCCGCGGTCGTGACGGCGACGACGGAACCGGAGGCGTCCCGCAGCGCGGGCAGGGCGGCCTTGACGACGGTGAAGAACGCGACCGCCTCCTGCTCGAGGTGTTCGGCGTAGTCCCGGGGAGCGACCTCGGACAGGTGGATCATCGGGACGTGCGGTCCGGCGGCGTGTACCAGGATGCCGAGGCCGCCGAAGTGTTCGACGGTCTGCTTCACGACGCTCGCGACGCGCGGCTGGTCCGTGAGGTCGGCGGAGAACGCCTGCGCGGCGACGCCGCTGCCTTCCAGTTCGCCGACGAGGTCCGCGGCGACGTCGGCATTGGACCGGTAGGTGATGGCCACGTCGTGGCCGAGGGTCGCGAGTTGCCGTGCGATGGCGGAGCCGATGCCGCCGGTGCCGCCCGTGACCAGTGCGGCGCAGCGATTTCGAGGGGTGCTGGTGGCGGGTGTCGCCATGAGGAACTCCAAGCGTGTGAGGGAATCGCGTCCCTAACCTAGCAACTGCTTGGTTTCGGTGTGCTGGGAACCGTGCACCGAAGCCCAGCGCAGCCTTGCCTGGCTATCCGACCAGGCCTTTTCGTCTTAGCCTGAACGCATGTCAGCGCAGAACGCCGAGCGGGCCGAGCCCTCGCGGCACCCCGACGAGCCGCATGCACCCAGTCTGGCGAGCCGCCTCAACTGGTTGCGGGCCGGTGTCCTCGGCGCCAACGACGGCATCGTGTCGACGGCCGGTCTGGTGGTCGGGGTGGCGGCGGCCACCACCGAGCGATCGGCGATCTTCACCGCCGGATTCGCCGGTCTCGCGGCCGGGGCGGTGTCGATGGCGCTCGGCGAGTACGTCTCGGTGAGCACCCAGCGTGACACCGAACGTGCGCTGCTGTCGAAGGAGCGTCGCGAACTCGCCGAGACCCCCGACGCCGAGTTCGAGGAACTCGTCGAGATGTACGAGGACAAGGGGCTGCGGGACGAGACCGCCCGGACGGTCGCCCGCGAACTCACCGATCACGATGCGTTCGCCGCCCACGTGGACGTCGAACTGGGCATCGATCCGAACGATCTGACCAACCCCTGGCAGGCCGCGGGATCCTCGGCGCTCTCGTTCACGCTCGGCGCATTCGTCCCGCTGCTGGCGATCCTCTTACCGCCTGTGCACCTGCGGATTCCGGTGGCGTTCGTCGCGGTGCTGGTCGCGCTCGTCCTCACGGGCACCGTCAGTGCGGCCCTCGGCGGCGCCCGGCGCACCCGGGCGGTACTCCGCGTCGTGCTGGGCGGGGCGCTCGCGATGATCGTCACCTACGGGATCGGTCAGCTGGTGGGGACGAGCATCTCCTAGCCTCGGCGACCGTCACTCGTTCCGGCAGATCATGACCGGGCAGGTGGCGTGGTGGAGCAGATTCTGACTCGTCGAGCCCATCAGCGCGCCGAGCAGCGGTCCCCGGCCGTGGCTGCCGACGACGATCAGCTGGGCGTCGGCCGAGTGCCGCAGGATGACGTCCGCGGCGGCGCCCTGCTCGGCCACCCTGGTCACGGACACGTCCGGGTATCGTTCCGCCTCGCCCGCGAGGCCCTCGGAGAGCAGGGCCTGCTCCTCCTGCTGCACGGCATCCCAGTCGACGAGCAGGCCGGTGCCGCCCGCACCGGGGGAGCCCTGCCAGGTGTGGACGGCGCTCAGGGGCGCCTCGAAGAACGACGCGAACTCGAAAGCGTGGGCCACCGCGTCACCGCTGAGGTCGCTTCCGTCGACCCCGACCACCACCGGACGCTGGTCCGGCGCGGTGACCTCGCCCCGGAGGACGGTCACCGGGCAGGGCGCGCGGTTGACCACGTGCAGCGCCGTCGAACCGACCAGCACCGAACGGAACGCGCCCGCTCCCGTGGACCCGAGCACGATCAACCGCGCCCAGTCGGCGGCCTCGAGCAGCGCGGTGCCTGCCGGACCGGGACTGATGGTCGTCTCGATCTCGAGACCGGGGAACTTCGGCCCCAGCAGCCTCTTCGCCGTCCCGATGATGGCTTCGCCGTCCTCGCGCAGCTGACTGAGGAACTGCGATTCCAGCATGATCGCCGCCGGGCTGTACAGCGGACCGTCCTGCGGCAGCGCGTGCACGAGCGACAGCGTGGCACCCCACTTCGACGCGACTGAGGCACCCCACAGGGCGGCGGCGGTGGAGGCGTCGGATCCGTCCAGGCCGACGACGACGGAATGACTGGCGGGTGTGCTCACGTCCGGATCCCTTCGCTCACGCTGGTGGGTACTCCCCGACTGTGCCCTACTTCCAGACTTTTCGGGCCACCTTCTTCGCGCTCTTCCACTCCGGTTTCAGATCGGCTGCCAGTGCGTCGCCGCGGTCGAGTTCACGCTGCAGCAGCATTCCGAGGCCCAGGCTCGACTCGGCGGAGTGCTGATCCTCCGCCACGGCCGCGAGGATGTGCTCCCGTGCGACGACGGCGTCCTGGTAGTCGCCGAGTACGTCCTGAAAGCCTTTGAACTTCTTCTGCGCGCGGGCGGACGCCTTCGGTGTCAGTGACCGCGTCGACTCGATCGCATAGCGCAATCGTTTGGCGCGCTTACGCGCTCGGTGCGTCAGTTCGTCGCGCTCGGCCCGGGTGGTCGCGGCCGCCGCCTTCCCCACGCGCCCGTGGACGGACTTCGACAACGTGCGCAGGGTTTTCGCGGCGGTCTTCTTCGACGGACCCGAGCCCGCCGACGACTCGACGGCGGCGAGGAACGTGTCGAGCCCGGCGAGCAGGTCGAGGTAACGCTGGGAGTTCAGGGCGGCCAGCGCCCCGGGCCGGGCCGCCGCGGCGAGTCCCGAGAAGTATTCGTCGAGACGCGCCCGCACGACCTCGCGGTCGGGTATCTCCTCGGCGTCACCCAGCCGATCCACGAGCCGGCTCCACTGCACCTCGGTGTCCCGCGCCGGGCCGAGGGCCTGGCCGACCCAGCGGAGTTCGGCGATCAACTCGTCGACCGTCTCCTGGTCGCGCAGGCTGGACCCGTACACCTGGAGGACACTCCGGATCCGCCGGGCCGAGACGCGGAGGTCGTGGACGGACTCCTCGAGGTCGCGCCGCACGCCGAGGTCGGCCGTCACGAGAGAATCCTTCTGCTCGGCCAGATACTCCAGCAGCAGCGTCCGCGGCGCGGACCGCTTCTTCCCGCGCACGGGGGCCGGGGTGCCGCCCACCGCGTCGCCGAGTGCCCGCCGCAACTTGGACGGCGCGTCCGAGCGGGTGATTCCGGCATCGGTCAGCCGGGAGTCTATGGCGTCGAACAGCTTTCGGTCACCGGCCGCGAGTTCGACTTCGATCTCCCGCCACACCCGCTCGTCGGTTCCGGTGCCCGTCTCGGGTACGGCGGCGATCACGACATCCGACACGACCTCGGCGAGCGTCGTGCCCGCCGCGTCCACGAGCCGTTGCCGCTCGCGGTCGGTGCTGATGAGCGCGACCGGGTTCAGGGCGGCGCCCCGGGTGAAGGCCGTGAGCAGTTCCGCGAACTCGCCGGGCACCTCCGTTTCGGGGTGCTCGGGGTCGGGTGCCAGCTGCAGCTCGGTCCGCTCGTCCGCGCCTGCCGGGATCTTCAGATGCCAGCCGGCGTCGTCGCCGCCTTCCCGGCGGCGGAGCGTGATTCCGGAGCGGAGCAACAGCAGTTCACCCGTGTCGTAGTACAGGGCGGACAGCTGGACGGTATCGCGCCGGGGTTCACCGTCGACGCCCGGAAGCCCCGACAGCGCCGGGAGCTGCTGCTCGGATGTCGCTTCGTACTTGCGTTCCACTTCGGAGACGGACGTCGCGGTACTCATGTCACCATCCTTCCGGCTGAGCGGGCCGGGCGAAAGAAGCCGAGGTCATAGCGGCCAGTCGAGGCTCCGGAGGCTCGCGAAGCGTCGTGTGACGCCGGAGCAGGGGTCGACGAACTCGACGGAACGGGACAGCAGCCGCAGCGGCGTCGAATAGTCGTCGGCGGCAACGTCGTAGAAATCGGGATAGAAGTTGTCGCCGTGGATCGGGATGCCGAGCGAACTCATGTGCACCCGCAACTGGTGCGTCTTGCCGGTGTGCGGAAGCAGCCGGTACCGGGCCGCGTCGCCGTGGACCTCGAGCAGTTCGATCCGGCTCTCGCTGTTGGCGGGACCGTCCACCTCGTACGCCTTCAGGACCCCGCGTTCCTTGACGATTCGACTGCGGACCGTGGCGGGCAGCGGGAGATCGGGGTCGTAGCGGGCGACGGCCTCGTACTCCTTGGTCACCCGGCGCTGATCGAACAGCGACTGGTAGTCGCGCCGGACCTCGCGCCGCACCGTGAAGATGAGCACTCCGGCGGTCAACCGGTCGAGCCGGTGCGCGGGTGTCAGTTCCGGGAGGTCGAGGTCTCGACGCAACCGGACCAGCGCCGACTCGGCGACGTACGCGCCGCGCGGGGTGCTGGCCAGGAAGTGGGGTTTGTCCACGACGAGGAGATTCTCGTCGCGGTGGAGGATCTCGATCTCGAACGGCACCCGCTTCTCGACCGGCGGATCCCGGTACAGGTACACGAATCGGCGGGGCGCGAACGGCGTGGACTCGGTGATCGGCTGCCCGCGCTCGTCGACGACTTCGGCCGTGTCGACCTTCTCGCGCAGGCGGGTCTCGTCGTGCGGAAAGCGTGCGACGAGGTATTCGAGCACGGTGGCCCACGTGCCGGTGTCCGGCATCCTCAGCCGCGTCGGGTTGAGGCCGTCGCGGACGGGAAGTGGGGCGTCGGGCACGTTCGTCACGGTAGTCGAGTGGCGGGCAAAACCCGTCGTTGACCGCGGGGGGACTCATGGTTACTATCCGGTAAGTTTGTGACGCGGGCCACCCTGATGGTCGCTGAGGCGCGTCATCGGAAGATTTTCACGGGGGTCGTGGTGATCGTGCGTCGACGGGCGTTTCGTCCGGGTGCGGTGGCAGTTGCTCTTGCGATGGCGGTGGGTCTCGCTGTCGTTCCGGCGGTGACGGCGTCGGCGGATCCGACGGGGGGAGTCGCGGGCGCCGCGTGGAACGCCGCGGTCGACGCGCCCCCCAAATATCCGGTGATCGCGATCGACTGGGACGTCCCCATCACGATGACCGACGGAACGGTGTTGAAGGCCAACGTCTATCGCCCCGCGGACGCCTCGGGCACGCCGATCGACACGAAGATGCCGTCGGTCCTCAATGTCACGCCGTACACGAAGCTGGTCGGCAACCTCGTCGATTCCGTGCTGGCGGTGCCGGGGCTCGAGGACACGGTCGTCGATCTGGTGAACTCCTTCGATCTCGCCGGAACGCCGCTCGACGGCGTCGGGGAACTGGCGAAGGTGCTCACCGGCGGCGGCATGCGCGTGTTCGGCGTCAACCGCGACCTCGTCCGGAACGGATACACCCAGGTGGTGGTCGATGCGCGCGGCACCGGCTTCTCCCAGGGCGAATGGCAGGCGCTCGGTCCGCTCGAGCAGCAGGACTCCGTCGAGATCATCGACTGGATGAGCAGGCAGGGGTGGTCCGACGGCAAGGTCGGGATGGCGGGCGTGTCCTACTCGGGAATCAACTCGCTGCAGGCCGCGGGGCATCGGCCACCGGCGTTGAAGGCGATCTTCCCCACCGAACCGGGCAACGACCTGCTCCGCGACATCGTCGGGACGGGCGGTGGCCTCGGCGTGGGATTCATGCCGCTGTGGCTGTCACTCGTCAACGGTCTCAAGTTCGTTCCCGACGTCCAGGCGCTGGCTCAGGGGAACTTCGACGAGCGGTGGCTGCAGGACCGGTTGCGCGATCCGCTGACCCTTTTCCCGGCGCTCATCCAGGCGATGACCGCGACGCAGATCGGCGATCTCGACCCCGGCACGCTGCGGGTGGCGCAGGACGGCCAGTTCTACGAGGAGCGGAAGGCGCAGGCGGGGAACGTCGACGTGCCGACGATGCTCTACGGCGCCTGGCACGACATCTTCGCGAACAGCGAACCGCGGGTCTACAACGACATTCCGCTGCCCGCCGGGGAGAAGCAGCTGATCATGAGCGACGCCTACCACGTCTCGTTCGGGGGCGGCTTCGGCGAGCCGGGTGCGCCGCCGCGACTCGACGTCCTCGAACGGGCGTGGTTCGACAAGTGGCTGAAGGGCATCGACAACGGCATCGACGAGTACGGCCCGGTCACGCTGTACCAGCAGGGCAACGGCTGGACCACCACCGATCAGTTCCCGCGGGCCGGTGTCGACTACCAGCGGATGTACCTGTCGGGTGCCCCGAGCGGCACCGCCGGGCACGCCGCCCACGACGGCAGCCTGGTGCCGGCGAAACCCGGCGACACGGCGCAACTCACCGTCGCACCCGGACTCCGCGGGCTCTGCTCCCGCGACGGAACGCAGGGCACCGCCGGCGCGGCCGTCGTCTTCGGATCGTTGTGCAGCAAGGACTCCCGCTTCAACGAGGCCGAGGGCCTGACGTTCACCAGTGCCCCCGTCACGCAGCCGACGGAACTGTCGGGTCCGGTCAACCTGCACCTCGAAACCGTGCTCGACGCGCCGGACGGATTCTGGGCGGTGACGCTGAACGACGTCGCGCCGGACGGCACGTCGACCGCGCTCACCAACGGTGCGCTCACCGCTTCGATGCGGGCGGTGGACGATTCGAAGAGCACCAAGTCGGCGAACGGCGACTACACCGAACCGCACCACTCTCTGACGGTGGCCGCGCGGCAGCCGCTGGTTCCGGGTGACGTGACGCCGGTCGACATCAACTTCGTGCCCACCGACGCGGTCCTCGCGCCGGGGCACCGGTTGCGCGTCGACGTGTACGCGGGCAGCATTCCCCGGTACCTGCCGCTCGGACCGATTCTGGCCGACAGTCAGCTGAAGCCGCAGCACGTGGCGTTGTCGCCGGACCGGCCGAGTTTCCTCAATCTGCCGCTGGTCGGGGCGCAGACGTGGTGACGGGTTCACGACGCGTCCCGAGATCCGTAGGGTTGACGGCATGACCAAGTGGACAGCTTCGGACATCGTCGATCAGAGCGGCCGTACGTTCGTCGTCACGGGCGCCAACAGTGGTCTGGGGGAGGTGGCCGCGCGGGCACTGGCCAAGGCGGGAGCCCACGTCGTGCTGGCCTGCCGCAACACCCACAAGGGTGAGGTGGTCGCGCGGTCGATCGGCGACAACGCCGAGGTGCGCCGTCTCGACCTGTCCGACCTCGCGTCGGTGCGCGAGTTCGCCGCCGGCGTCGATTCCGTCGACGTGCTCGTGAACAACGCCGGGGTGATGGCGGTTCCGCAGCGAAAGACGGCCGACGGATTCGAAATGCAGATCGGCACAAATCATCTCGGGCATTTCGCGTTGACCGGACTGCTGCTCGGCAAGATCACCGATCGGGTCGCCACGATGTCGAGTGCGGCACATCAGGCGGGAACGATACATCTCGACGATCTCAACTGGGAACACCGCAAGTACAACCGCTGGAGCGCGTACGGGCAGTCGAAACTCGCGAATCTGCTGTTCACGTACGAATTGCAGCGCAGGCTCGCCGCGGCGGGGTCTCCCGTCACAGCGGTGGCCGCGCACCCCGGCTACGCGTCGACCAATCTGCAGGCGCACACCGAGTCGGTGCAGGACAAGCTGATGGCGGTCGGCAACCGGATCTTCGCGCAGTCGGCGGAGATGGGGGCGCTGCCGATGTTGTTCGCGGCCACCGCCCCCGGCGTGATCGGCGGAAGTTACATCGGGCCGGACGGCCTGTTCGAGCAGCGTGGCCACCCGAAGGTGGTGGGCTCCAACAAGAAGTCGCGGGACGAGCAGACCGCGAAGGGGCTGTGGTCGCTGTCGGAGGACCTGACGGGCGTCGAGTACAAGTTCGGGTGACCCGACGCCCGCGCAGGATGCTCAGTCTTCGGTGACCTCGAGGGTGACGTCGACGTTGCCGCGGGTGGCGTTGGAGTACGGGCACACCTGATGTGCCTTCTCCGTCAGTTCGAGTGCCTCCGCGCGCGGCAGGTGGGGGAGGGACACCTCGAGGGTGACGGCGAGGCCGAATCCGCCGCCGTCCGTGGAGCCGATCCCGACGCGGGCGCCGACGGCCGAGTCGGCGATGTTGGCCCCGGCCTGACGGCCGACGAGCTGGAGCGCGGAGTGGAAGCAGGCCGCGTATCCGGCGGCGAACAGCTGCTCGGGGTTGGTGCCGTCGCCGGACCCGCCCATCTCGGTGGGGATGGCGAGGTTCAGGTCGAGCCGGCCGTCGGACGTGCGGGCGTGGCCGTTGCGGCCTTCCCCGGTTGCGAGGGCTTCGGCGGTGTAGACGATCTTCATGGTTACTTCTCTCCTGTAGGGGTTTCGAAACTGTGGAGCGATTCGGTGAGGCGCGWCAGGGTGTCGCGCAGGGCGACGAGTTCGCCGACGCCCATGCCCGTGGAGCGGGCGAGTTCGGTGGGGATGCCCTCCGCGGCGGTGCGGAGGCCCGCGCCCTTCTCGGTGAGGTGGATCCCGACCCGGCG